>SBFS01000049.1 GCA_006227825.1 Burkholderiales bacterium
GGAAAAGCCGGCCCGGGCAGGGTCACTTCTGCTTGGGCACCCGCCCCATCAGGTAGAACTCGGGGTTGGGCATCATGCCGCTGAAGCTGGCCATCCGGTTGGACAAACCGAAGAAGGCGGTGATGGCGGCGATGTCCCAGGCGTCCTCGTCGGAGAAGCCGTGGGCATGCAGGGCCTCGAAATCCTCGTCCCCGATCTGGTCCGAATGCAGGCACACCTTCATCGCGAAATCGAGCATGGCGCGCTGGCGCGGGCTGATGTCGGCCTTGCGGTGGTTGACCGCCACCTGGTCCGCCACCAGCGGCTTCTTCTCGTAGATGCGCAGGATGGCGCCATGCGCCACCACGCAGTACAGGCACCGGTTGGCCGCGCTGGTCGCGGTCACGATCATTTCGCGGTCGCCCTTGCTCAGCCCTGAGGTGCGCCCCACGGTCTCGGGCGTCATCAGGGCATCGTGGTAGGCAAAGAAGGCGCGCCATTCGGCCGGGCGCCGGGCCAGGGCAAGGAAGACATTGGGAACGAAGCCGGCCTTTTCCTGCACTTCCAGGATCTTGGCCTTGAGATCCTCGGGCAGGCTGTTCAGGTCGGGCAGGGGGTAACGGGTCTGGCTCATGGCATGGGTCTCCTTTCAGTTCCCGGACTCTCCAAGAGCTTATCCTGTCGGTCTGGTCTTTACGTGACACATGGAGCACAGCATGCAGGATGATCAGTACCACCGGGGCCTGGCCACCCGTCGCCAGGTCATGGGCGACGATTTCGTCGACCGGGCCCTGGCAGGCGCCACCCCCTTCACCCAGCCGATCCAGGACCACATCTCGCGCGCGGCCTGGGGCGATGTCTGGCAGCGCGAGGGCCTGGACCGCAAGACCCGCAGCCTCGTCACCGTGGCCATGCTCACCGCGCTTGGCAAGCAGCACGAGCTCAAGGGGCATGTGCGCGGGGCGCTCAACAACGGCGCCTCGGTGCAGGAGATCCAGGAGGTGCTGCTGCACGCCGCCGTCTACTGCGGCATTCCGACCTCGGTCGAGGCTTTCCGCACCGCTGCCGAGGTGGTTGAGGCACCTGCCGGCTGACCTTCTAAGTCAAGCTTGTCCGGATCCATTCACTTGAAAAGGCCAATGCCGTCGGCCTGACGGGCCGTTTTCAGTCGGCCAGTGCCACTGGGTCTGGCGCCCTGTAGTGGCTGGGCGGGTGCCCCGTCCATTTGCGAAAGGCCTTGCGGAAGCTGGCCGCTTCGGAAAACCCGGTTCGGGCGGCGATTTCGGCAACAGAAAGCGAGGTGCGTTCAAGGAACTCCATCGCCAGCGATGCGCGCACCTCGTCAATCAGCGTCTGGTAGCTCTTGCCTGTGTCGGCGAGGCGGCGTTGCAGCGTGCGCAGCGAAAGACCCAGGCGCTCGGCCATCTCGTCGGCATTGGGAAAGCGGCCTTTGCTGTTCAGGCAGGCGGTGCGGATACGGCGTTGCAGGTCGTCCTCGTCGGGCAGGCTCTCCAGCATGCGCTCGCAGAACTGCTTGCAGAGGTCCGCGGTGATGGGGTTGGCGTTTGGGCACGGTTGCCGCAGCGCGGCCGCGTCGAAATGCCACTCCATCACTCCAGCATCGAACTCGACCGGGCAGTTGAAGATGCGCTCGTAGGCAGACGCATGGGCGGGCCGCGGGTAGGGCAGCCGAAGGCGGCGATTGGACAGTGGCGCTTCCAGGATGGTGTGGCCCAGCTTCAGGATTGAACTGAACCAGAACTCGGTGGACAGCGGCAGGATGTCGCCAAGCTGCAGCACATCCCGTCCCTCGAAGATGGCCGTGTCGCCGTCTACCCGGAATCGCTTCTCCAGGACCGGGCCCGCCAATTTGACGTGCCGCACACCCGATAGCACGGCCTCGCCGAAGGTGGCACTGCTGACCAGCGCGTAGCCATACACGCCAAAGTCGCTCAGGCGCTGCCGGCAACCGGCGCGCAGGCCAACGTCGGGCAGTGAGGACAGTCGCTTCACGTTGCGGAATACCGTGATCTTCTGATCGGTGGACATCAGGGCCTTGGGATCGGCCAGTTGCTCTGGTGCCAGTCCGGTCCCCTGCAGGAGCGCCGCGGCCGAGATGCCTTGTTCGGCCATCTCCGCCACGAGGGCGCCCAGTCCGAGCATGCTGTGGGCGGAATGCTCCACACCTCGGCTCTGGATGCCGGAAAGATCGGTCTCTGTCCACTTCATGGTGGGTCTTTTGTCAGGGTTCTGCTGGAGAGCTGGCGCATTTTGTCCTGCCTGCTGTCCCCGTCCGGTGCTGGTTAACCCTAGGGGTTGCGTCCTTCCGGATGAACTTGGCGCGTTTGGCCCCCGGGGTGGCGGCTTTCGTCCTCGTGCCTGTTTTCCGGGCGGCGCACACTGCCCTCCGGCCTTTGGGGGGGACGGAACCGACCAAGGGTCCGCCGACATCAGGACAGGAGACAAGCATGAACGATCGCTTTTCGGCTGCGGTGGTAGCGGTGGCGCGCCACACGGAGCTGTTCGAGCGGCAACAGCGCGCCTACGCACTGGCACCGTATCCCGCGGCCGATCAGCGCCGTGACGATCTGCGCAGACTCAAACACCAGTTGCTGCGTTATCAGGACCTGCTGGCGGGTGCGATCAGCGAGGACTTCGGCTTCCGGTCGCCGGCCGAGTCCAAGATGCTCGATATCCTGGGTTCCACCCTGGAGATCAACCACGCCATCTCGCATGTTGGCAAGTGGATGCGACCAAGCCGCCGCTCCACCGAACTGCTCTTCCTGACCAACAGCCTTCGTGTCACCTACCAGCCCAAGGGGGTCGTGGGTGTCATCGTGCCCTGGAACTTCCCCCTGTATCTGGCGTTAGGGCCCCTGGCCGCAGCTCTGGCGGCGGGCAATCGGGTGATGATCAAGATGCCTGAAATCACGCCGGCCACCAACGCTTTGTTGCGCCGTCTGCTGGCCGAAGCGTTCTCCGAAGATCATGTGGCCGTGATCGGCGAGGAACTGCTGGATCCGAACGATTTCACATCGCTCCCCTTCAACCACATCGTTTTCACCGGCTCACCGGCTGTGGGACGCATCGTTATGCGCACGGCGGCCGAAAACCTCACGCCGGTGACATTGGAGCTGGGCGGGAAAAGCCCCGCGCTGGTGCTGCCCGGCTACCCGGTGGCCGAGGCGGCACGACGAATCACCCACGGAAAGACCACCAACTGCGGCCAGATCTGTGTTTCGCCCGACTACGCCCTGGTTCCACGTGCTGCGGTTGGCGAGTTTGTGCAGACGGTCCAGGTGACGTTCCAGTCCCTGTTCGGCGCCACCACTGCCGGCAACCACGACTACACCGCGATTGTCAACGACAGGCACTTGGCCCGCATCACCGCGCTGCTGGACGATGCGCGCGCCAAGGGGGCGCAGGTCATCTCTTGTGCCGACAGTGGCGCTGGACGACAGATGCCCCTGCACGTGGTCACAGGAGTTACTCCGAACATGCGGCTCATGAAAGAGGAAATCTTTGGCCCGATTCTTCCGGTGGCAACCTACGAAGGTCTCGATGAGGCGATCGGCGGCATCAACGCGGGACCACGCCCGCTGGCCATGTACCTGTTTGGCCACGACGCGGGCCAGCGCGACGAGGTGCTCAGGCGAACCCATGCGGGCGGCGTGACCGTCAACGACTGGGGTTGGCACGTCATCAACCACGATGCGCCTTTTGGCGGGGTGGGCAACTCCGGCATGGGCACCTATCACGGCGTCGAGGGTTTTCGCGAACTGTCTCATGCCAAGACGGTATTCAAGCGGCACCGTTTCTATCCGATCGGGCTTTTCTACCCTCCCTACGGCAATTGGGTGCAGCGGATGGTGCTGAAACTCTGGCTCGGCAAAGCCGACCCATCGCTGCGTCGTTGAGTTCAAGCAGCTTGACGACCAGAGAACTGGATGATGGAAACGACTGGAGACCCAATGAGTTCGCAGGAATTCGATTACGTTGTGGTGGGGGCTGGCTCGGCGGGCAGTGTCATCGCCTCAAGATTGTCCGAAGACGCCCATGTCACGGTCTGCCTCCTGGAGGCCGGAGGCCCGGACAAGAGTGTGCTGATTCATGCCCCAGCCGGGGTCGTGGCCATGGTGCCCACGAAGATCAACAACTATGCCTACCAGACCGTGCCGCAGCCCGGGTTGAACGGTCGGCGTGGCTACCAGCCGCGCGGCAAGACCCTGGGTGGGTCGAGTTCGATCAACGCCATGCTGTACGTACGCGCCCATCGCTGGGACTACGACCACTGGGCCAGTCTGGGCAACCCCGGGTGGAGCTACGACGAGGTGCTGCCCCTCTTCAGACGCTCGGAGAACAACGAGCGATTCGGTAACGACTTCTACCACGGTCTTGGCGGCCCGCTCAATGTGGCTGACCTGCGCAGCCCGAGCGTCGTCAACGAGGCCTTCTTGCAGGCCGCTGTCAATCAGGGTATCCCGCGCAACCCGGACTACAACGGAGCCGAGCAGTTCGGCTGTTTCCATTACCAGGTAACGCAGAAGAATGGCGAGCGCTGGAGCGCGGCCAAAGGCTATCTGACCCCCAACCTTTCCAGGAAAAACCTGCACATCGTCACCCATGCCGTCACCGCCGAGGTGTTGCTGGAGGGCCGGCGTGCCACTGGTGTCGCCTACTACCAGGGCAACCAGCTCAGTCAGGTGCGTGCGCGTCGCGAGGTGGTGTTGTGTGGGGGAGCGTTTGGATCGCCCCAGTTGCTGATGCTGTCCGGCATTGGACCCAGTACGGAGCTGGCCAAGCACGGCATCGAGGTGACGCACGAACTGCCGGGCGTGGGACAGAACCTGCAGGATCACATCGATTACGTCCAGACCTACAGAGCCCCCAGCCATACGGAGACCTTCGGTGTCTCACTGCGCGGAGCCCTCCGCACCTCGAAAGGTATTGTGGAGTGGCGCAGGCAGCGCACAGGTCCGATCACCAGCCCCTTTGCCGAGTCCGGCGCCTTCTTTCGCTCATCTCCCGAGATCGAGGTGCCCGACCTTCAGCTGGTGTTTGTGCTGGGCATCGTTGACGACCACGCACGCAAGCTGCACCTGGGGCACGGCATCAGCTGCCACCTAACCTTGTTGCGCCCCAAGAGCCGGGGCGTCGTGGGTCTTCAGGGTACCGACCCACGCGATCCGCCAATGATCGACCCGCGCTTTTTCAGCGACCCGGCCGACATGCCGCTGCTGCTGGAGGGTGCGGTGAAGATGCAGGCCGTACTCGAGGATGCGGCACTCGCACCCCATCGCGGTTCCCGGATGCTGTACCCGGTGCAGCCCGGCAACCGCACGCAGTTGGAGGCCGACATCCGCAATCGCGCCGATACGCAATACCACCCCGTGGGCACCTGCAAGATGGGCCCCACCAGCGACCCGCTGGCCGTGGTGGACGAGCGGCTGCGCGTGCGTGGCATCGAGGGCCTTCGTGTAGCGGATGCCTCCATCATGCCCACGCTTGTCGGCGGCAACACCAACGCCCCCACGATCATGATCGGCGAGAAGGCGGCCGAGATGATCCGCGCCGATGCGCGCGCAGCCATCTGAGCGCGCCCGTTTCCCCACTTCATCCACAACGAGGAGACCCATCATGAAACCCACCCACTCTTTCCGGCTGGCCAGCATGGCCTTGGCGGTGTGCGCCATGCTTTCCGCGGCCCATGCACAGACGGCCCCCAAGCCGGCCAGCCCCCACACGGTGGCAGCCAACGCGGCGTTTGCCAAGGTTGTCGAGCAGTTCGACCGGCGCGATGTCGAGGACGCCACGCGCGGGTTCATCGCCGCGTTTCCGGATGCTCGGATCAAGGGCGCCGATGGCAAGGTGATCTGGGATTCGAGCCGCTTTGAATTCATCAAGAACGAGGCACCCCAGACGGTGAACCCCAGCCTGTGGCGCCACGAAAAGCTCAGCAACGTGGCTGGGCTGTTCAAAGTCACCGATGGCGTTTACCAGATTCGCAGCCACGATCTCGCCAACATGACCCTGGTCGAGGGCAAGACAGGCTGGATCGTGATCGACACCTTGTTGACGGCCGAAGCCGCCCGGGCTTCGCTTGCCTTTGCCATGGACAAGCTCGGCAGCAAGAAGCCCGTGTCCGCCGTGATCTACACCCACAGCCACGCAGACCATTTTGGCGGTGCTCGTGGGGTGGTCAACGAGGCCGATGTGGCCTCGGGCAAGGTTCCTGTGATTGCGCCCGAGTTCTTCATGGACTTTGCGATTGCGGAAAACGTGCTTGCGGGCAATGCGATGACCCGTCGTGCCACTTACCAGTTTGGCAATGGCTTGGACTTCAATGACAGACAAGGTGTGGGCAGCGGTTTGGGCAAGTCGCTCAGCCAAGGCACCATGGGTCTGATCCCCCCCACGGTCTATGCGACCAAGACGGGGGAGGAGATGACGGTGGATGGTGTGCGCATCATCTTCCAGATGGCGCACCACTCCGAAGCACCGTCCGAAATGATGTTCTATTTCCCGGACAAGAAAGTGCTGTGCTTGTCGGAGGTGACCTCCATGCACATGCACAACGTTTACACCATCCGCGGCGCCCAGGCACGCGATGCCTTGCGCTGGAGCAAGTACATCAACGAGGCGATGGACCTGTTCCCGGAGGCTGAAGTGGCTTTTGGCGTTCACCACTGGCCCGTTTGGGGCAAGGAGAATATCCGCAAGTACCTGAGCTCCCAGCGTGACACGTACCGCTTCATTCACGACCGGGCGCTGCATCTGGCCAACAAGGGTCTGACCATGGATGAAATAGGCAGCGAGCTGTTCTTCCCCAAAGGGCTTGCCGCCATTGCGAGTTCGCGCGGTTACTACGGTTCGCTGAGCCACAACCTGCGCGGCGTCTACAACTATTACCTCGGTTATTACGACGCCAACCCCGCGAGCCTGAACAGGCTGCCTCCCAACGAAAGTGCCAAGCGCTACGTGGCGGCCATGGGGGGAGAGGCTGCGCTGCTGGCCGTGGCACGCAAGGCGTTCGACGCGGGTGACTACCGCTGGGTGGCGGAACTCGTCAACCATGCGGTACTTGCAGACTCCTCCAGCAAGGCCGCGCGCGAGCTGCAGGCCGATGCGCTGGAGCAACTGGGGTACCAGGCCGAGACCGCCACCTGGCGCAACGCCTATCTGGTGGGTGCCAAAGAGCTGCGCGATGGCGTGCTCAAGCCCAGCAGTTCCACCCAAGGGCCCGACGTGGTTCGCGGCATGAGCCTGGAGTTGCTGTTCGACTTCATCGCGCTGCGACTGAACCATGAAAAGACCGATGGTCTGAATGTGGGCATCAGCATGCATTTCACTGACCTGAACGAAACCTGGGCTCTGGAGCTGTCGAACTCGGTCCTCAACAACACCAAGGGGCGAGTCCTTTCGAACCCCAACGTCAAGCTCACGCTGACGCGCCCGGTCTTCCTGGCCATGCTGTTGCAAGGGAGGCAGTTGCCTGAACTGATTCAGGCTGGCGCCGTCAAGCTGGAAGGCGATCCGCGAGCTTTTGGTGCCGTGTTTGCCAATGTCGTCACCTTCGACCCCTTCTTCAACATCGTCACGCGCTGAACATAGACCCTCCAACACGAATAAGCATCATGCAAGAACGTCCCTGGCTCGCCAGCTTTCGCACCTACGGCATTCCGGCCGAAATCGCACCTCCAGCTTTCCCTTCTGTCACTGCGTTGATGGAAGCTGCCATGCAGCGATACGCCGACAAGCCCGCCTTCCGCTCGTTTGGGCAGACGCTCAGTTACGCCGATGTGGACCGACTGTCGCGCGACTTTGCGGCCTGGCTGCAGTCGCATGGGGTCCAGCGGGGTGACCGTGTCGCGGTCATGACACCCAACATCCTGGCCTTCCCGGTAGCCATGCTGGGCATCATCCGGGCTGGTGCGGTACAGGTGAACGTCAACCCGCTGTACACGCCACGTGAACTCGAGCATCAGCTCAAGGATGCCAGCTGCGAGACGATCGTGATCTTCAACGGGTCGACGCCCACGCTGGCCGAGATCGTGAAGAACACTCCGGTGCGACGCATCGTGACTGCCGGGCTGGCACTTGCTGCGAGCAGCCCGCTGCCCAGCCCGCCGGTGGACGCGAGGCTCGATAATGTCGTTCACATGTCTGAAGCGCTGGGTCAGGGGGCGGACCTGCCGTTCACACCGGTTCAGCTCGGTGCGTCTGATCTGCTGTTCCTGCAGTACACCGGTGGCACCACCGGGCTTTCGAAAGGCGCGGCGCTGTCCCACGGCAACCTGCTGGCCAACGTTGCGCAGTTCAAGGCCTTCATGCCCTCGGCGTTGCGGGAGGGTGAGGAAGTCGTGGTCACCGCGATTCCTCTGTACCACATCTTCGCGCTGATGGTGAACTACATCAGCTACTTCAGCGTTGGTGCTGACAACTGGCTGGTGGCGAACCCGCGCGACATGGACGGGTTCGTCGAGACCTTGCGCCAGGCCCGGCCCACGATCTTCACCGGCGTCAACACGCTGTTCGCCGGGCTGACGATGCACCCCAAGACCAAGGAAGTGGACTGGTCGCGCCTGAGCCTGGTCGCAGGCGGCGGGGCCGCGATCATCCCGACTGTCTCCGAGCGCTGGAAGGCCATCACCGGACAATTCATTCGCGAAGGTTACGGACTCTCCGAGACCAGCCCGATACTCTCCCTCAACCCGGCAGCGGTCACGGAGTTCAGCGGCACGACCGGCCTGCCAATGCCTTCGAGCGATGTCAAACTGCTGGACGACAGCGACCGGGAGGTAGGCGTCGGCGAAGCGGGCGAGATCTGCGTGAAGGGCCCGCACGTGATGACCGGTTACTGGAATAAGCCCGAGGCCAATGCCGCGGCCTTCACCGCCGACGGCTACTTCCGCACCGGTGATGTCGGCGTATTCGACGAGCGTGGCTTCTTGAAGATCGTCGACCGCAAGAAGGACATGATCATCGTCTCAGGCTTCAACGTCTACCCGAACGAAGTCGAAGCGGTGGCCAGTGCCTGTCCGGGTGTGGCCGAGTGCGCCTGTGTCGGCGTGCCCGATGAGAAGACGGGCGAGGCGGTGAAGCTGTATGTTGTGAAGGTACCGGACGCTGCTCTGACAGATGCCGAGGTGCTGGATGTGTGCCGCAGGGATCTCGCCGGCTACAAGGTGCCCAAACTGGTGAAGTTTGTCGACGCGCTGCCAAAGTCAACAGTGGGCAAGATCCTCAGGCGCGAGCTTCGCGACGCTTGAGTGTCTGGCGGCAGTTCTGTGGGCAGCGATGCTGCTCCCAAGGAAACGACTTATCCGGGAGAGCATCAAGTCAACCCGCCAGCAGCCGGTGCACCAGATCCGGCGTGCTGTGCGCCTGGTACTTGCGCATCAGCCGCGCGCGGTAGATCTCGACCGTGCGCGGGCTGATGCCCAGCAGCTTGCCGATCTCCTTGCTGGTGCGGCCGTCCATGACGAAGGCAGCCACCTCCCGTTCGCGCGGCGTCAGCTCGGCGCGCACCGGGCGCCGGGCGCTCAGGTCCTCGAAACTCCAGATGCCCACCGCGTGCGGGTCCTGCGGGTCCAGGGCGCGGCCGGTCACATGGCACCAGAAGGTCTCGCCCTTGAAACGGCCATCGACCCGCTTCATGATGCGGTCGTCGGCGTAGGTGCCGCTGCGGCCCAGGATCGGGGCGATGCGGGCGCCGGTTCGCTCGTACTCGTCGGCGCTCGGATAGAGGATGCGGAAGCTCTGGCCGATGAGCTCGTCGCGGCCGGCACCGAACATCTCGCAAAGGGCCTGGTTGCAGTCGACCATCATGCGCTGGCGCGACAGGGCCAGGCCCACCGGGGCCATGTCGAAGGCGAGGCGGTAGTCGATGTCCATGGCTGTTGTCCGTTCGTCTCGGGGTTCCCCATTACGGCAAACTACGTATCCGGATACGTAGTATCGTAAGGGCTTCCGATTGTTCAACCCCAGGAGTCATTCGACGTGAACAAGATCTACCCCAGCGCGGCCGAAGCCCTCAAGGGCGTGGTGGCCGACGGACAGCTGATCGCCGTGGGCGGTTTTGGCCTGTGCGGCATTCCGGAGGCCCTGATCGACGCCCTGCGCGATTCGGGCGTGAAGGACCTGACCGCCATCTCCAACAACGCCGGGGTCGACGGCTTCGGCCTGGGCAAGCTGCTGGAGACCCGCCAGATCAGGAAGATGATCTCCTCCTACGTGGGCGAGAACAAGGAGTTCGAGCGCCAGTACCTGGCCGGCGAGCTCGAGCTGGAGTTCACGCCCCAGGGCACGCTGGCCGAGAAGCTGCGCGCCGGCGGCGCCGGCATTCCGGCCTTCTTCACCAAGACCGGCGTCGGCACCATCGTGGCCGAGGGCAAGGAGCTGCGCGAGTTCAACGGCGAGACCTATGTCATGGAGCATGCCCTGCTGCCCGATGTGGCCCTGGTCAAGGCCGACATCGCCGACCGCTCGGGCAACCTGCGCTTCAACCTGACGGCGCGCAACTTCAACCCCGCCGCCGCCATGGCCGGCAAGATCTGCATCGTCGAGGTCGAGCGTGTGGTGGCCACCGGCGAGATTGCCCCCGACGACGTGCACCTGCCGGGCATCTACGTGCACCGCATCGTGCACAACCCGACGCCCGAGAAGCGCATCGAGAAGCGCACCACCCGCGACCGCAAAGTTTGAGCAAGGAGTTCAACATGCCCTGGACCCAAGACCAGATGGCCGCGCGCGCGGCCCAGGAGCTGCAGGACGGCTTCTATGTGAACCTCGGCATCGGCATCCCGACGCTGGTGGCCAACCACGTGCCCGACCATGTCGAGGTGTGGCTGCAGAGCGAGAACGGCATGCTGGGCATCGGCCCCTTCCCCTACGAGGACGAGGTCGATGCCGACCTGATCAACGCCGGCAAGCAGACCGTGACCACCATCAAGGGCTCATCCATTTTCGGCAGCCACGAGAGCTTTGCCATGATCCGTGGCGGCAAGATCAACCTGTCCATCCTGGGCGCCATGCAGGTCACCGGCAAGGGCGACCTGGCCAACTGGATGATCCCCGGCAAGATGGTCAAGGGCATGGGCGGCGCCATGGACCTGGTGGCCGGCGTCAAGCGGGTCATCGTGCTGATGGAGCACGTCGCGAAGAAGAAGGACGGCACCGAGGACCTGAAGATCCTGCCCGAGTGCACCCTGCCGCTGACCGGCAAGGGCGTGGTGGACCGCATCATCACCGACCTGGGCGTCATGGACGTGACCCCCGAGGGCCTGAAGCTGGTGGAACTGGCCGACGGCGTGACGCGCGAGTTCATCCAGAGCAAGACCGGCGTGCCCCTGATCTGACCTGATCTGATCCTCCGCGCGGCTATACTCGCGCAAGCAACTGTCTCTGGGGAGTAGCCGCCCTGCGCCCGCGCAGGGGTCCGCGTCAACACACTTGGCCCGCAGGCCATGGCGCGGACAGCTTCCAGCCTGGCAAGACCATGGACCGTCCAGCCCCCGCATGTGCCGGTGGGGCTGGCCGGTTTCGTGGTTTTCCACCGGCCTTCGGAGTTCCTCTTGGAAGCTTTCCTGCTCTCGACCGGCATCGTCGCCCTGGCCGAAATGGGCGACAAGACCCAGCTGCTGTCCCTGGTGCTGACAGCGCGCTACCGCAAGCCCTGGCCCATCGTGGCGGGCATCCTGGTGGCCACCCTGCTCAACCACGCGCTGGCCGGGGCCGCCGGTGCCTGGATCATGGCCACCATCGGCGCCGATGTCATGCGCTGGATTCTGGGGCTGTCCTTCATCGCTTTGGGGCTCTGGATGCTCGTGCCCGACAAGCTGGACGATGCAGAGGCTGCGCCGGTGCGCCAATGGGGCGTTTTCATGGCCACCACCTGGGCATTCTTTCTGGCCGAGATGGGCGACAAGACGCAGGTGGCCACGGTGGCGCTGGGGGCCCAGTATGAGCCCTTGCTGGCCGTGATTGCCGGCACCACGGTGGGCATGATGCTGGCCAACGTGCCGGTGGTCTTCTTTGGTGATGCGCTGACGCGCCGGGTGCCGATCCGGATGGTGCACCTGGTGAGCGCCGCCATCTTCGTGGTGCTGGGCGTGCTTGCGCTGCTTAACCCGGGCGCCGCCTGACCGTTGCAGGGCCGTCAGGGCCCTGTCGGGATGTCTGGAGCGGGTGAAGGGAATCGAACCCTCGTATGAAGCTTGGGAAGCTGCCGTTCTGCCATTGAACTACACCCGCAGAATCAAC
>SBFS01000105.1 GCA_006227825.1 Burkholderiales bacterium
TGGGCATCGAGCAACATCATGGTCCTGGGCTTGTGCGTTCCTGCAATTGGAACATGTTTGGTCCTGCAGCCCGCTCCTGCCCGGCAGGCGCCCCCTGGCGAGCAGAGGCCAGGGGAGAAAAATGCATATGAATCAAAGCATTGCGAGGCAAATCTCGATTGACTTGCGAATCGGAACAGGGTAGCCTGCAGGGCATGAAGCCACTGGCGGTCGCCGCTCTGCTTTCTTCACTCGCCTGCCATGCCCTGGCCCTTCCCAGCCAGGGCGAGTATGCCGACATGGAGTCCCTGCTGGCCGGAAAGGGGCTGGCCGCGCGCGCGCAGGCGCAACTGGCCGACACGCGGGAATCGGCCAGCGAAATGGCATCCAGCCTGGTCATCTCTGCCATGAGTTTTCTCGGCGTGCCCTACCGCTACGGTGGCAATTCGCGTGAAGCGGGGCTGGACTGCAGCGGATTCGTTCGCCTGGTCTTCGAGCAATCGGTCGGCAAGGTGCTGCCCCGGCGAGCCGCCGAACAGGCGGCGGCCACCCACGTCATAGGGCGCCAGGAACTGCAACCGGGTGACCTGGTCTTCTTCAACACCATGCGCAGGGCTTTCAGCCATGTGGGCATCTACGTGGGCGAAGGCCGCTTCATCCACGCGCCCCGGGCCGGCGCACAGGTGCGCGTGGAGGACATGCGCACGGCGTACTGGTCCGAGCGCTTCAACGGCGCACGCCGTGTGCTGGCCGGCGACGCGGTCGCCATCCGTTGACAGCCCCGCATCCGGGCAGAGCAAGGCGCGTCGCATCGGCAGGCCCGTGACGTGACGGCCCTGCCATGCGAGTTCGGGCAACTCCGCGGCCAGGCACGCCCCCGGACCGCTGCGGGCCCCTGGCTCCCGCCGGCCTTCAGCCACCTTCCGGAACCGGCTGCCCCACCTGCTGCCGCGCTCGCCGCAATGCGCTCAGCAGGTACCGGTAACGGTGCCGGGACCCCAGCTTTCGCAGCAGTCCCTGCCTGTTCAGCAGCCGCCCCACCGCCGGTTGCAGGCCGACCAGGAAGACATCGGCGCCGCAGCGATGCACATGGTCGACGATTTCCTCGATGGCCATGGCGGCACTGCCGTCGACATATGGAACCTGCGAGAGGTCGAGCACCATGACCTGGAAGTTCTCGGTGATGGACAGGCTGCGGCTCATCGACTGGGCCGCACCAAAACTCATCGGTCCCGACATGCGGAAGACCACGATCTTCCCTTCGCTCTCCTCGATCAGCCGCTGCTCTTCGGGTCCGAACCCGGCGGCTTCTGCGTCGCGCCCGACGCGGACGCCCACGATGCTTCTCTGTTGCAGCACCGACATCTTCTGCACGAACTGCAGGCTGGCCATGACCACGCCGACGGCCACCGCCGTGATCAGGTCCACCAGCACGGTCAGCGCGAGCACCGTGAACATGAGCAGAGCCTCCCCGCGCGGGGCCTGCCGAAGGCGCCTGAAATAGCTCCAGTCGATGATGTCGGTACCCACCTTCAGCAGGATGCCGGCCAGCACCGCATGCGGAATGTATTCGGCCAGCCCGCCCAGCCCGAGCACGATGGCCAGCAGCACCAGCGCGTGAAACATGCCCGAAAGCGGTGTCCGTCCTCCGGCACGCACGTTGACGACCGTGCGCATGGTGGCGCCCGCGCCGGGGAGACCGCCCATCAGGCCTGCCACCATGTTGCCCACGCCCTGCCCCACCAGCTCGCGGTTGGATTCGTGGCGGGTGCGCGTGATGTTGTCGGCGACCAGTGAGGTCAGCAGGGAATCGATAGCCCCGAGCGCTGCCAGCGTCAGGGCGCTGTTGAGCATCCCCGGCAGGGCTCCCAGCTCGAATCTGGGCAGTTGCGGCGTCGGCAGGCCGGTGGGGATCTCGCCGATCGTGGGCGAGCCTGTCAGGACCAACGCACCGGTCAGGGTGCAGGCAAACAGGGCAACGAGCGGTGCCGGCACGATCCGGTTGATGCGCGGCGGCGTCAGGTAGACGATCAGCAGCGTGATCAGCCCCAGCGCGAGCGCCGCAAACGATACGGCCATGAGCTGTCCGGGCAGCCGCTCCAGCGCCACCAGGGGATTGCCGCCCTGTCCGGTGTGGCCGATGAGCGGCCCCAGCTGGATGATGACGATGATGCACCCGATCCCGCTCATGAAGCCCGATATCACGGGATAGGGCACCAGACGGATGTACTGCCCCAGGCGCAGCACACCGAACAGGACCATCAGGGCACCGGCCATCACGAACACGGTGAAGGCCATGGCCGGGTCGTGCGCGTACTGCGCCAGGATGCCGGCCGCAATCACTGTCATCGGGCCGGTGGGACCGGACACCTGGGCAGGCGTACCCCCGAACAGGGCGGCCACGAAGCCGACAAAGATGGCGCCATACAGGCCCGCAACCGGACCCGCGCCTGAGGCCACGCCAAAGGCCAGCGCCAGCGGAAGAGCGACAATGGCTGCGGTCAGCCCGCCGAAGACGTCGCCACGCAGGTTGTTGAAATGCAATCCATGGAAAAGGCTCATGGCGTTTCCATTGCGCTGGCCGCTGGCCCGCTGTGCTCTCCTCGTCGGGGATTGTGGCATTTTTCGGGCACGAAAGGCCAGGTGCCGTACCGGCGCCGACCACCCGCCCTGCGGCGGCGCCGGCGGCAGCCAAGGCCCCATGAAGAAGAGCCCGGCGGCGCGGTGCACCGGCGGGCCCCGGGTTCAGCCCGCCATCGTCAGCCGAACAGGCCGAGGCTGCGCGAGCCGAAGTTGCGCAGGTTCGGGAAGATCGAGTCCAGATCCGCGTCGCCGACACCGAACCAGCGACCCAGCGTGGCGCCGAGCTGGTCCACCGCCAACTGGGGAATCCAGTTGCCGCGGTTGCCGTAGGAGTCGGCGTGCCGGAAGCCGTACTCGGGAAAGCGGCCGAACACCTGCCGGCCACGCAGTCCGGCCCCGCCGTAGATGAAATGGTGCGCACCCCAGGCATGGTCGGTGCCGCTGCCATTGCTGTCGAAGGTGCGACCGAAGTCCGATGCGGTGAACAGCGTGACGTTGTCGCGCAGGCCCATCGCCGTCACCTGCTGGTCGAAATAGCCCAGTGCGTGGGAAAGCTGGGCCATCAGGCGCGCATGGCTGCCGTTCTGGCTGTTGTGCGTGTCGAAACCGCCGATGCTGACGAAGAAGATCTGGCGCCGGGTGCCCAGCTGGGTGCGCGCATCCATGGTGCGCAGCACCGTGCGCAACTGGTTGGCCAGTCCGTTGGTGGCGATCTGGCGATTTTGCGGATTGAAATAGCCGTCAGGCGGTGGCACGTTCGCGGCGGTGGCATCGAAGGCGGCCGCGAACGCGGCCTGGGCATCGATGGAGCGGCGGGTGACGGCCGCGTAGTCCCTGGCAATCAGGTGCTGGCTGTCTGCCCTGATCAGGCTGTTGAAGCGCTGGGCGGCCGCTGCCGACCCGAAAAGTTGCCCGGTCAGTCCGCCGATGGCGGTGGCTCCGTTGCTGCCCACCTGGTACTGCAAGGACTGCCGCCCGGACAGGAAGACCGCGTTGCCGGCCGCGGAAATGTTCGTGAACAGGGTGTTGCCGTTGCCGGAGGCCACCATGTCGCCCAGCCGGCCACCCCAGCCCGAGCGGGCACCCTCCGGCGCGAGTGCCTGCCAGAGGTACTGCTGGTCGTTGTGCGACTCGATCTGCGGCGGCCGGCGGCGGCTGGCGTACTCGGCGCGGCTGGCGATCGGCTCGACCAGAGGACCCACATTGGCGACGATGGACAGGCGTCCTGCCTCGAAGAGGTCCCGGGCCTGCGTCATCGCCGGGTGCAGAGCGAACGACCGTCCCGAGTTCTGCGCAGAGAAAGCGCCGCTGGCGGGGTTGACCGGCAGGACACCGCCGAGCGCGTCGGGGGTTCCTGCCGTGGCCGCATCGTCCGCTGGCGTGCCGGCGGGCCTCAGGGCGATCGGCTCGGGGTCGCGCTCGCGGGCGCCGATGTACTGGCTCCAGGAGTCGGTGTCGGTGGCGAGGACCATGTTGGCGGCGTCGTTGCCGCCGAACATGAAGAGGCACACGATGGCGCGGTAGTCGGTGGTCTGGGCGACCGCCGAGTTCATGGCCATGAGGTTGAGTGCCAGCGGTGTGGCTGTGGCGCCCACGCCGCCGTACAGCAGGGCAGCGCGCTTGAGGAACTCTCGTCGGGTCGCGTCGGTGCGGGACATGGTCAGGCTCCTTCTCACTTCTGTGTCAGGTATTCGGGGGCTGCCATGGTCAGCAGAACCGCGATGTAGACGCGATCACGCAAGGCGTTGTCGATGGTGGTCTGGTTGCTGACGCCTCCCATGCCGTCGGGCGTGGGCGCCGGAACCACCCGCGAACTCACCCCTTCGACGATCAGCGTCCTGGACTGCTCGCTGAGCTGCCCACTCGCCAGCACGATGTTGAGGTGGTCCACGAGCGCGGCCGGGTCCGGGGCCAGCGCCAGTTCGCGCCCGTAGTTGTGGCGCACATCGCGGCTGTTGTTGATCGTCACCCGGTTGCGCATGAAGTTGAGGTAGCCGGCCACCGACACCTCGTGCACCAGCTGCATCTCCGGCGCGCTCAGGCCGCGCTCGGCCAAGGCGGAGTTGGGCGGCACATAGCCCGGGCGGAAGAAGTTGAACACCGAGTTGGCGTGCATCGGCGCCTGACCCAGGCTGTTCTCCGGGTTGCTGGTGTTGCCGATGTCCGTGTAGTTGCCCGACTGGGAGCGCGCCTCGAAAGCCCGCAGGAAGTTCGCCAGGCGCAGCACCGGCTCGCGCAGCTTGCCGTCAGCGTCGCTGGTGGCGGACAGGATGCGGGCATCGGAGTCGAGCAGGACGGCGCGGATCACCGCCTTCATGTCGCCGCGCGGGGTACCACCCTGTCCGTTGAAGGCGCGGGCACAGCGCTCGACATGTCCCCCACGCGGGTTGCTGGTCACGAGCCTCTGGATGAGCTGGTGGCAGATGAAGGGGCCGACATTGGGGTGGTTGAACAGGGTGTCCAGTGCCACGCGCAGGCTCAGTTCGGGCTCGGGCCGGTTCTGGGCCGGTATGGTCACACCGAGGAACTGCTTGGGCGACGTCGAGTGGTGATGCGTATAGTTCTGCATCAGGGTCCACGAGCGGTCAACGCTGTTGCGCTGCCCGTTGAAACGCGCCTCGTCCAGGTCGGGGCCCGCCCAGCTCCAGCCGGTGAAGACCTTTGCCAGCCCGGACACGTCTTCCGATGAATAGGTGGGCACCAGCTGGCCGTTGACACGGCGCGGCGTGCCGTCCAGGTTGAGCTCGTTCAGGCCGATGGTGAACAGCTGCATCACCTCGCGGGCATAGTTCTCGTCAGGCATCCGGCCGGAGACCGGATCCTCCTTGCGGTTGCGCAGGTGGGTCAGGTACAGCCCCATCATCGGGTGCAGCGACACATCTTCCAGCAAGTCCCGGAAATTGCCGAAGGAATGCCGCACCAGCATGTCGTAGTAGGACGCCACCCCGCGCGGGAACTGGGTCACCGCCATGTCGTTGAAGGAAATGACGAAGATCTGCGAGAGCGCGAAGGCAACCCGCTGGCGCAACTGGTCATCCGCCTCGACCGCATGGCGCCAGAAGGCCTCGATGAAGTGGTTGCCGTTGCTTCCGTTGTTCCCGCGCGCCACCAGGTGGTCCAGATAGGCATTCGGGTTAACCGGCATGGCCATCTGTTCCTCGACCCAGGCCCGGTAGCCGATCTGCCGCACGTCGGCGATGTCCTGTTCGGTGGCGCCGAAGGTCGCCTGGTGCAGGAAGCGTGCCGCAGCCGCGGGCGTTGTCGGGCCGAGATCGCCGCCGGATCCGCCTGAATAAGAGCCGCCGTCGTCACTGCCACCGCCGCAGGCGGCCAGGGCAAGGACCAGCGCACCGGTCACCAGCCTGCGGGCCAGCCTGCGCGATGAGTCGTCCGGCAAGCGGCCGGCCAGGTGAGTCAGGAAATCCACATTCGCCTCCGGGGTCCCGGTTGATGCACCCACCGCGAAGGCGTGTCAGAACGGGCCCGGGAGCGCAGGACCGGCCGGTCCCCCGCCCCCAACCCGACTCCCTTCGCAGCCACAGAAGCGGGACCACACGCGCCCGCCGGGCAGGCTGTGGCGCCGTGTCAACCGCTCGGACTGGAGTATCGAGTCGCTGCGCGGTGCACCGGGCCCACGCGCGGACCAAAGGTCACCGTGAACACCCGGCCGGGTGCATTGGTAACGGAGTGTGAACAGCCAGCCCGCTTGCGACACCCGGCTCCCGCCAGCCCGGGCGTTGGGGCCCGGCTGGCCGCTTGAGTCACTGCATGCTGCCGATGTGCATCCGGTAAGCCGCGCCGTTGGAGAAGGTGCAGGTACCCACGCCCTGGTACGGCGTGTTGAGCTGGTACTCGCAGGACATGAACATGCCCTTGGGGCTGAAGGCGCTGGCCACACCGCGCCGTTCTTCGTTGGAGACCCGCGTCGCCTCTCCGGTCAGTACCTCCCCCATGAAATTCACGTTGAAGACACCCTTGCCGGTCATCATGTTGGTCACACTGCCCGTGATGATGCCGATCTGGGAGGCGATCTCGTTGGACGGGTAGAGACGCACCGGCAAGGTCGCCGGTGCGCTGGTGCGGGCAGGTGCGCCGGGCACCACCACGGAACCGGCCGGGGGCAAGGGGTAATGCTGGTAGATCACCGAGCCGTCCGGGGCACGCTCGGGCACCACATAACAGGCACTGATCACACACACCGGAACAAGGGCCAGAAGCAGACGAACGGTGCCTTGCATGGCAGTCTCCTCGAAAAAAACAAAAGGACCTTGTGTCAATATAGGAGCCGGATCACATGGCAGGTTTGATCTGCCTCAATCGCGGTTGAAGCGGGCTGCCCGGGCGGGTCAGCGACGGCTTTGGAGAGGAGGCGAGGATTCATGAATACCCTGACCAAGCTCGCTCTTGGCATGCTGGGTCAGCTGCATGGCCGGCCAGCCACCGGTGAGCCACTGGACGAGTGGCAACTGCCGGCAGCCCATACCCGGGGTGGCCTGCCGCTGATGGAGGCGCTGCGCCGGCGTGAGTCCCGGCGCGAATTTGCGCCTGCACCGCTGGCCCCGCAGGAGTTGTCGGATCTGCTCTGGGCGGTGGCCGGCATCAACCGTGCCGGGCACGGCGGCCGCACCGCACCCTCTGCGCTGAACGCACAGGAGGTCGACCTCTACGTCGCACTGCCCCAGGGCCTGTACCGGTATGACGCGCCACGCCATGTGCTGCTCCTCATGAAAGCCGAGGACGTGCGCCGGGTCACCGGCTACCAGGACTTCGTGGACACCGCGCCGCTGGATCTGATCTTCGTCGCCGACCACGGCCGCATGAAGATGGTCCCCGCTGATGCGCGCGCGTCCTTTGCCTCGGTGGCGGCGGGCGCGATGGCGCAGAACGCCTACCTCTGGTGCGCCTCGACAGGCCTGGCCACCGTGGTGCGCGCCTGGTTCGACCGGACCGCGCTTTCGCGGGCCATGGACCTGACACCGGACCAGCAGATCCTGCTGACGCAGACGGTGGGACGGGCACGCGGGCCAGAAGCGTGACCGGCCACGGGCACCGTCGGCCGGATCAGCACTCCGCTGCTTCCCTGGTGGCGGAACGGCTCAGCTGTAGATCCAGAGCACCCGGGCCAGGCCGGGGCCGGGATTGATGCACCGGCTGGAGGCCGAGCTGGCAAACTGAAAGGCGTCCCCTGGCCGCAAGCTCATCGCTTCGTCGTTCACCCACAGCTCGAGGACCCCTTCAAGCACGTAGCCAGCCTGCTCATCGCTGTCGAGGATGTTGTGCTCTGCAAATCCCGCGCCTGCCTCAAGGCAGGTCTCGAGCATGATGAACTTCCTGGAGAGGGCCGGCGAGACCACCTGGTCGGTGATGCCATGGGCATAACCCAGGGTGCGGCGGTCCTGCGGGCGAGACGCCCAGGGGTGGGTGCGCACCGCGGCCTGCTGCAGGAAGTACATGCTGTGCACCCCCAGCGCCTTGCCCACGGCCTGCACGTCTTCCACGCTGGGCTGCGACAAGCCGCGTTCGATCTGTGAAACAAACCCCACCGAGCGCCCGATGCGACGGGCCAGCTCGCGCACGGTCAGCCCTTGGCGCAGGCGCAGGTCACGCAGCAGCTGCGGAAAACGGGCGTCTCTTTCCGATTCCATGATCTTGCAGGGCCTGCGCCTGGGCGGTTGACTTGGTGAACAAGTAGTCTATATTGTTCATGAACAAAATATCAATATTGTTCATATCATGCAGAACGCCACGCTACCGTCGCAGGCCCGGGTTGTCATCGTGGGAGGCGGCGTCATCGGCACCTCCATCGCCTATCACCTGGCCCACCTGGGCTGGACGGACATTGTCCTGCTGGAGCGCGATCAACTGACCTCCGGCACCACCTGGCATGCGGCCGGACTCATCACCTCGGCAGGCATGACCGGCGAAACGCTCCTGTGGGCGCAGCAGTATTCGCGCGCCCTGTACGAACGGCTGGAGGACGAGACCGGGTTGTCCACCGGCTTCAAGCGCATCGGCCACATCCATCTGGCCACCAACCCGGTGCGCCGCGAAATCCAGCGGCGCGAGATGAATTTCGCCCGCTCCCGGGGCCTGGAGAAGCACGAGATTTCCCCGCGGGAGATTGCCGAGCTGTTTCCGCTGGTCAGGACGGAAGGCCTGGTGTCGGGCATGTACACGCCATCCGATGGCCGCGCCAACCCGGTGGACGTGACGATGTCGCTGGCCAAGGGCGCCCGAATGAAGGGGGTGCGCATCATCGAGGGTGCCCAGGTCACCGACTTCCTGATGAAGAACCGCCGCATCACCGGCGTGTGCACGGCCCGGGGCGACATCCGGGCCGACGTGGTTGTCCTGGCCGCCGGGATGTGGTCGCGCCAGCTGGGCGCCAAGATCGGTGTCTCGGTGCCGCTGCAGGCAGCGGAACACTACTACCTGCTGACCGAACCGGTGGCGGGCGCGCACAACAGGCTGCCCGTGGTGGAGGACCAGGATTCGTATGTCTATGTCCGGGAGGAGAACGCCGGACTGCTGTTCGGGCTGTTCGAACCCAAAGGGGCGACCTGGTCTCGGCAAGGCATTCCGGACCATGCCAGTTTCCTGACCTTGCCGCCCGACTGGGAACGCATGACGCCCTTCCTGGAATACGCCTTCGAACGCTTTCCGGTCATGAAGAACGTGGGCATCAAGACCTTCTTCTGCGGACCCGAGAGCTTCACGCCGGACGGATCCTTCCTCATGGGCGAAAGTCCGGAAGTCCATGGTCTGTACGTGGCCAGCGGCCTCAATTCGCTGGGGGTCCTGTCCGCCGGCGGCATGGGCCGCCTGATGGCCGAAATGATCGTGCAGGGCAATGCCTCACAGGACACCACCCACATTGCGCTGAGCCGAACGCGACCGCATGAGTCCACCAGGGCGTACCTGTCGGACCGTATCCCGGACATCCTGGGCTACGTGTTCAGCCATGCCGGTTTGCCGAATTTCAAGCTCACCTCAGCCCGCCATGTGCGTCGCCTCGCGCTGCACGACCGGTATGTGGAACGCGGGGCTCACTTCGTCACGCTCAGTGGCTGGGAGATGCCCAACTGGTTCTCGCAGGACGGTCAGAGGCCACCGGTGGAGCACAACTTCGATCGGCAACCGTGGTTCCATTACAGCGCCCTGGAGCACAAGGCCACGCGCGAATGCGTGGCCCTGTTCGACAAGACCTTCATGGGCAAATTTCTGGTCCAGGGAGCCGACGCCGAGAAGCTGCTCAACCGGGTCAGCGCCAACTCGGTATCGGTCCCGGTGGGCCGCAACATCTACACCCAGTGGCTCAATGCCCAGGGAGGCATCATTGCCGACCTGACGATCACACGCCTTGGCGAGCAGGAGTTCCTGCTGGTCACAGGCGACATCCTGCAGAGCATCACGCCCAGCTGGCTGCGCCGTCACACCGAACCCGGGGAGCATTGCACGGTCGCCGATGTCACCTCGGCCTACACCTTGCTGAGCTTGCAGGGACCGCGATCGCGGGATCTGCTGGAGAACATCACCGGCGCAGACCTTTCAACCGCGCGGGTGCCCTTCCGCGCCAGTTGTGAAGTGGAACTGGGCTACGCCCGCATCATGGTCGTTCGTGTGACCTACATGGGTGAGCTCGGCTACGAACTCTATATCCCCACCGAGTACTCCCACACCGTGTATGACGCGCTCGTCAGCGGCGTCCAGGCGCAGGGCGTCCCCCTGGTGCATGCCGGGATGATGGCACTGGAGAGCCTGCGTCTGGAGAAGGGATACCGGGATTTTGCGGTCGACATCGACAACACGGACACGCCGCTGGAGGCCGGTCTGGGTTTTGTGGTGGACCTGACCAAGGAGGCGTTCATCGGACGGGACGCGCTCGTGGCGCAGAAGGCGCAGGGTGCCTTGCGCAAGCGTCTGGTGCAGTTCCTGCTGAAAGACCCGCTGCCGCTGCTCAGGGGGCTGGAGCCCATCCTGTGCGATGGCAGGTACTGTGGCTACATCCGTGCAGGGGCTTTCGGACACACGCTGGGGGCCTCGGTCGGGCTGGGCGTCATCGAGCTCGACACGGGCATCACGGCAGAGGTGCTGCGCGAGCACGTGTTCGAAGTCGAAGTCAACGACCGGCGGGTAGAGGCGATGGCCTCGCTGGCGCCCATGTACGACCCCAGGAGCGAACGCGTGCGCCTCTGAGTGCAGCCAGCCCCTGTCCGGGGCTCCTGTTTCGGGGGCTTCGAAGCCGTCTACTTCTTCGCCGGCGGCAGGTCGGTGCACGACCCGTGCGCCACCTCCGCCGCCATGCCGATGCTCTCGCCCAGCGTGGGATGCGGATGGATGGTCTTGCCGATGTCCACCGCGTCGGCGCCCATCTCGATGGCCAGTGCGATTTCGCCGATCATGTCGCCGGCGTGGGTGCCCACGATGCCGCCGCCCAGGATCCTGCCGTGGCCGTGGGCCTCGGGGGAGTCGTCGAACAGCAGCTTGGTGAAGCCCTCGTCGCGGCCGTTGGCAATCGCGCGGCCAGATGCCGTCCAGGGGAACAGCCCCTTCTTCACCTTGATGCCCTGGGCCTTGGCCTGGTCCTCGGTCAGGCCCACCCAGGCCACCTCGGGGTCGGTGTAGGCCACGCTGGGAATCACGCGGGCGTTGAAGGCGGCCGATGCCAGCTCCTTGTTGCCCTGCAGTTCACCGGCAATGACCTCGGCCGCCACGTGCGCCTCGTGCACCGCCTTGTGTGCCAGCATGGGCTGGCCCACGATGTCGCCGATGGCGAAGATGTGCGGCACATTGGTGCGCATCTGGATGTCGACGTTGATGAAGCCGCGGTCAGTGACAGACACACCGGCCTTCTCGGCAGCGATCTTCCTGCCGTTGGGCGTGCGGCCCACGGCCTGCAGCACCAGGTCGTAGGTGCCTTCGCTCCTGCTGCCGTCCAGCCCCTCGAACTGCACCTTGATGCCGTCGGGTGTCGCTTCCGCTCCGACCGTCTTGGTCTTGAGCATGATGTTGTCGAAGCGGTGCTTGTTCATCTTTTCCCAGACCTTGACCAGGTCGCGGTCGGCACCCTGCATCAGACCGTCCATCATCTCCACCACGTCCAGCCGGGCGCCCAGCGTGCTGTACACCGTGCCCATTTCCAGGCCAATGATGCCGCCGCCGACGATGAGCATCTTCTTGGGCACGCCCTTGAGCGCCAGCGCCCCGGTCGAGTCCACGATGCGCTCGTCCTGCGGGAAGAACGGCAGGCGCACCGCCTGCGAACCGGCGGCGATGATGCACTTCCTGAAGGCCACCACCTTCTTGGTGCCGGTCTTCTCCTGGCCGGTGCCGGTGGTCTCTTCCACTTCGACGTGGTTGGGGCCGACGAAGGCGCCGTAGCCGCGCACGGTGGTGACCTTGCGCATCTTGGCCATGGCCGCCAGTCCACCGGTCAGCTTGCCGATGACCTTTTCCTTGTGGGCGCGCAGCTTGTCGACGCTCACGGTGGGTTTGCCGAAGTCCACACCCAGGTCAGCCATGTGACTGACCTCGTCCATCACCGCGGCCACGTGAAGCAGCGCCTTCGACGGTATGCAGCCCACGTTCAGGCAGACGCCACCCAGCTGGGCGTAGCGCTCGACGATGACCACCTTCAGACCCAGGTCGGCCGCGCGGAAAGCGGCCGA
>SBFS01000174.1 GCA_006227825.1 Burkholderiales bacterium
AAGGCCTGGGCCAGCATCATCGCGTCGCCCTTGACCACCGGCAACTCCGTGTCGATCGTCCAGTCGATCCGGCGGTCGGGGTTTTCCTGCTTGAGGTGCGCCACCACGCTTTCGAGCAGGGGAGACAGCGGCACCGGCTGCATCTCGACCGTCACCCTCCCCAGCCGCGCGTACTCCAGCAGGCCCTCGATCATCAGGCTCATGCGCTTGGAGGCCTTCACGATGGAGCCGAGGTATTGCAGGGTCAGCGTGTCCCCGCTCTGGCCGATGTGCTCCTGCAGCAGCGTGATGAAACTCGAGATGTGGCGCAGCGGTGCGCGCAGGTCGTGCGAGACCATGTGCGAGAAGACGTCCAGGTCCTTGTTGGCGGCGACCAGTTGCTGGGTGCGCTCGGCGACCCGCTTCTCCAGTTCCCGGTTGAGGTCGTTCATCACGTCCTCCAGGCTCTTGGCGGCGGTCATGTCGCGGGTGATGGCCGACAGGCCCTGCAGCTCGCCGGCTTCATTGCGCAGCGCAGTCAGCACCGTGTGTGCCCAGAAGCGGGATCCGTCCTCGCGCAGGCGCCATCCGCGGGTTTCCCACTGCCCGTGGGCCTTGGCCAGTCGCAGGACCTGGTCGGGGTCCACCTCGTCCTCGCCGGCGTTGTCGGTCGCCAGCAGGGCGCGGAAGTGCTGGCCCGTGATCTGGTCGCGTCGGTGACCGTGCAGGCGCTGGGCGCTCTCGCTCCATTCGGTGATCTGCCCTTCCTCGTCCACGAAGTAGATGCAGTAGTCCTGGATCGCATCGACCATGAGCCGGAAGCGCTGCTCGCTCTGGAACAGCTCCGCGTTGCGCATGCGCACGCGTTCCTCCAGGTCCTGGTTGGCATGGAGGACGATCTCTTCCGTGCGCCGGCGCTCGGTGATGTCGTGCAGTTCGATGAATATGCCGTGGACCTCCCCGTTGCGCTGGTCGGGCAGGTAGTGGACCTCGTAATACCGCAGCTGCCCGCTGGCGTCGGTTCGCTCGGCCTCGAAAGTCTGGGCGTTGCCGCTGAGCGTCGCGGCGACCCGGGGCAGGATCTCCGGCAGCAGCTCCGGGCGGACCACCTCGCTCAGGTGGGAGCCCAGCATGTCCTCGGGCTTCTTGCCATAGCGGCCGGCATGGGCCGCGTTGCAGTAACGGCAGATCAGATCCTTGTCGTAGTAGGCCAGGCGGGCCGGGATCCGGTCGGTGATGCTGCGCAGCAGGTTTTCCGTATCGGTCGGGGCGGCCTTGCCCGCCGGGACGGAGGCGGTTGACTCATCGAACGGGGTGTGGGGAGGAAGTGTCATGTCCATGAAGACTCCGCAGCAGCGACCAGGTGTGGCCTCAAGAGGTACTTGCCCTCCTTTATCGGCGCAGCGGGGGAAAAATTCAGCCTTCGGGTGACGTGCGGATGCCCGCGGAAAAAAGCATGAAAAAGCCCCGCAGGTGCGGGGCTGGAAGGAAGTGCTTCGGGTTATTTCAGGCCGGCGTCCGCGCGCAACATCTGTGCCTTGTCCGTGCGCTCCCAGGTGAACTCGGGCTCCTCCCGCCCGAAGTGCCCGTAGGCCGCCGTCTTGCTGTAGATGGGGCGCTGCAGGTCCAGCATCTGGATGATGCCCTTGGGGCGAAGGTCGAAGTGGCTGCTGACCAGGGCCGCGATCTGCTCGTCGGGAATGACGCCGGTGCCTTCGGTGTAGACCGTGATGTTCATCGGCCGCGCCACGCCGATGGCGTAGGCCACCTGGATCTGGCACTGACGGGCCAGCCCGGCGGCCACGATGTTCTTGGCCACATAGCGGGCCGCGTAGGCCGCCGAGCGGTCCACCTTGGTCGGGTCCTTGCCCGAGAACGCGCCGCCACCGTGCGGGCAGGCTCCGCCGTAGGTGTCCACGATGATCTTGCGGCCCGTCAGGCCGCAGTCGCCCTGGGGCCCGCCGACGACAAAGCGCCCGGTCGGGTTGATCAGGTAGCGGGTTTCCTTGAGCCACTCGGCGGGCAGGACCGGCTTGATGATCTCCTCGATGACGGCATCGATGAAGCTCTGCTTCATCCGGGTCGCCGACTCGGACTGGTCCGGGCTGTGCTGCGTCGAGAGCACCACGGTGTCGATGCTGTGCGGCTTGCCGTCCACGTAGCGCATGGTGACCTGGCTCTTGGCGTCCGGGCGCAGGAAGGGCAGGCGCCCGTCCTTGCGCAGCTGCGCCTGCCGCTCGACCAGCCGGTGGGCATAGTAGATGGGAGCGGGCATCAGCTCCGGCGTCTCGTCACAGGCGTAGCCGAACATCAGCCCCTGGTCGCCGGCGCCGGTGTTCAGGTAGTCGTCGCTGGCGCGGTCGACCCCCTGGGCGATGTCGTTGGACTGTTTGTCGTAGGCCACCAGGACAGCGCAGCCCCGGTAGTCGATGCCGTACTCGGTGTTGTCGTAGCCGATCCGCTTGACCGTGTCCCGGGCCACCTGGATGTAGTCCACATTGGCCTGGGTGGTGATCTCGCCGGCCAGCACGACCAGCCCGGTGTTGGTCAGGGTTTCCGCCGCGACACGGGAGACAGGGTCCTGGGCCAGAATGGCATCGAGGATGGCATCCGAGATCTGGTCGGCCACCTTGTCGGGGTGTCCTTCGGAAACCGATTCGGACGTGAAAAGAAAGTCATTCGCCATATAAACTCCGGTTGCTGGTACGGCGTTGCCGTCCCGTCGGAGTTCGGCGAACGCTTTAGCGGCATTTGTGAGTCGCCCCGCAATCAGTTCATCAACTCGGCGACGAGCGAATTTTAAACCAAGGTCCGGCATCCGGGCATCGACACGGGTCTGGCCGGTCGGCTGTCCGGATCGAACGGGAAACAACGACCGACATGCAATTGATGATCCAGGCGGTGTTCCGGGGCCTGGCCTGGCTGCCGTTGCCGGTTCTGCACGCACTGGGCTGGCTGCTGGGCTGGTCGAGCTTCCTGCTCTCCGGTCGCTACCGCCGGCGTCTGCTGGCCAATGCCAGGCAGGCGGGAATCGGCCGCCGCGACGTGCTGGCCTCGGTGGGCGAGGCCGGCAAGATGGTCACCGAACTGCCCCGGTTGTGGTTCGGACGGCCGGTGCGTGTGGGCTGGGAGGGCGCGGCCGTCATCGAGGCGACGCAGGCCCATGGCGGGGGCGTGCTGTTCCTGACCCCGCACCTGGGCTGCTTCGAGATCACGGCCCGCGCCTATGCCGAGCGGTTCGGCGACCGCCAGCCGATGACCGTTCTTTACCGGCCGGCCCGGCAGGCATGGTTGCGTCCCCTGCTCGAGCGGGCACGGCAGCGGCCCGGCCTGGCCACCGCCAGCACCACCTTGGCCGGGGTCAGGCAGCTCATCAAGGCCTTGCGCAGCGGAGGGGCCGTGGGACTGCTGCCCGACCAGGTGCCGCCGCGGGGGCAGGGGGTCTGGGCCCCGTTCTTCGGCCGCGAGGCCTACACCATGACCCTGTCCGCCCGCCTGGCGGACAGTCCGGGCACCCGGGTCGTGCTGGCCTGGGGCGAACGCCTCAGGTGGGGAAGGGGCTTCCTGGTCCATGTCCGTCCCTTCAGCGGCTTCGATGCGCTCGGACAGGACGCCACGGCCGAGGCCCTGGCCGCGGCCGTCAACCAGGCCATGGAGTCGCTGGTCCGCGAGTGTCCGCGCCAGTACCTCTGGGCCTACGACCGTTACAAGAGCCCAAGGCCCGACGCACACGGCGTGGGGAGCGGCGCGCGATGAACGAGGCCTTCGACACTGGTCGCCCGCCGACTCCGGGCTGGGCGGGCTGGCGCAACCGAATGGGGTTGCGCTTCATGTTCCTGCTCGGGCGCCTTCCCCTGGGCTGGGTGCGCGCACTGGGCTGGCTGCTTGGACAGGTGCTGCATCTGGGTGCACGTCGCCGGCGCCTGGTCGCGCAGACCAACTGGCAACTGTGCTTTCCCGACCAGACGCCGGCCCAGGCCCGCAGCGCCGTGCGCCGGCATTTCGTGCTTTTTGCCCAGGCCTGGCTGGACAGGGGCTGGCTGTGGGAGGGCCGGCCCGAGGTGGTCCGCCGCCGCCTGCGCCTGCAGGGCGACCTGCAGGCGCTGGAAGGCCAGGCGCCGACGGTGCTCTTCGCGCCCCATTTCGTCGGCATGGACGCCGGCTGGACGGCGCTGACGGCCCACCTGGAGCGCCGCTTCTGCGGCATCTACGCCGCCCAGCTCAATGCCGATGTGGACCGCTGGATGGTCCAGGGCCGGCAGCGCTTCGGTCATCCCCGGATCGTGGCGCGCAGGCAGGGCCTCAAGCCGCTGGTGGCGGCGCTCAGGGCAGGGCTGCCGCTCTACCTTCTGCCCGACATGGACCATGGCCCCCGGGATTCGGTGTTCGTTCCCTTCTTCGGCATCCCGACCGCCACGCTCACATCGTTGTCGAGGTTCGCGCGCCTGGCCGATGCGCGGGTGGTGCCGGTGGTCAGCCGGCTCACGCGGGAAGGCTACGAGGTGACGGTCCATCCGGCCTGGACCGGTTTCCCGACACGCCATCCCGAGGAGGATGCGGCCCGCATGAACCGGGAGCTGGAGGGGCTGATCCGGCAGTGTCCCGAGCAGTACTACTGGGTGCACCAGCGCTTCAAGACGCGCCCGCCCGGCCAGGCGTCCTTCTACGGCTGATGCTTCACGCGTCCTGG
>SBFS01000079.1 GCA_006227825.1 Burkholderiales bacterium
TAGGTGGTCACGCCGGTGCCGCCGGCGCTGCCGGCCACCATGGTGGCCACGCCGTCGCCCATGAAGGCCCGGCCCATGTAGACGTCCAGGTTCCTGCCGGTCATGGCGGTGACCGCCTTGATGTGGCCCAGGTTCTCGGCCACCAGGATGATGGCCACCGGCGCGATCAGCAGCATGGCGTTGACCTGGAACACCGGCGCGCTGAAGCCGGGCATGCCGATCCAGGCCGCGTTGGCGATGCCCGAGAGGTCCAGCGGCTTGCCCAGCCCGAAGCCGTTGGTGAGCACCGCGTAGATGACGCTGGCGACGATCAGGCCCATCAGGATCAGCAGGCGTTGCACCATGCCCCGGGTGAACACCGCCACCAGTGCCACGCTGACGAAGGTGATGGCCTGCATCCAGGCGTCGAAAGCCGTCGGCGCCATGTTCTTGACCGGTATGTAGGCCAGGTGCAGCCCGATCACGGCCACCACCGAGCCGGTGACCACCGGCGGCATGAAGCGCTCGATCCAGCCGGTGCCCACCGCCTGCACGATGGCGCCGATGATGAAATACAGCAGGCCGCAGGCGATGATCCCGCCCAGGGCCACGCCGATGTTGGGGTTGGCGCCCTGGCCGCCGTATCCGCTGGCGGCGATCACCACGCCGATGAAGGCGAAGCTCGAGCCGAGGTAGCTGGGCACCTTGCCGCCGGTCATGACGAAGAAGATCAGCGTCCCGATGCCGCTCATCAGGATGGCGACGTTGGGGTCGAAGCCCATCAGGATCGGCGCCAGCACCGTGGCGCCGAACATGGCGACCAGGTGCTGCACGCCCATCAGCCCGGTCTGCGGCCAGGGCAGCCGCTCGTCAGGCGCGATCACGCCCCCTGCGGCCAGTGTCGAGGCGGGTTTCTCGGTCCAGTTGAAAAGACCCATGTTTCTTGTGCTCCGTTCGTTGATGGAAAAGTGCCCGAGGATAAGCGGGCGCGATTGTGCAGGCACGAAGCGTGCCGGCCAAGCTGCGCTGCAGCAGGCCTGACGCCTGCGGGATAGCCGCGCCGCTGTCCGGACTGATACGCTCGTGCGCACAGGAGACCAGGCCGGGCACCAGCGTCCGGCACGCCAGCGCCCATGAACCCGACCCACGACCCCCGTCCGCCCTTTGTTCCCCAGATCCGCCTCTACCAGGACTGGCTGGCCCGCGAGCGTGGCCTGACGTTCGACAGCTACGACGCCCTCTGGCGCTGGAGCACCACCGAGCTGGAGGCCTTCTGGCAGAGCATCTGGGACTACTTCGACCTGCGGTCGCCGACACCGCACACGGCGGTGCTCGAGCGCAACCTGATGCCCGGTGCCCGGTGGTTCCCGGGGGCCCAGGTCAACTACGCGCAGCAGGTGTTCCGGCACGTGCAGGCGGCGCACGAGGCGGGTTTTCCGGCCATCGTGGCACGCAACGAAAAGGGGCGCCACACCGAGCTGTCCTGGCCCGAGTTGCGGCGTCAGGTAGCGTCGCTGGCGTTGCACCTGAAGGCCCAGGGCGTGGGGCCGGGCGACCGGGTCGCGGCCTACCTGCCCAACACACCCGAGACCATGGTCGCTTTCCTGGCGGTGGTCAGCATCGGGGCGGTCTGGAGCGTCTGCGCCCCGGACATGGGCACCAACGCGGTGCTGGACCGGTTCCGCCAGATCGAGCCGGTGGCCCTGATCGCGTGCGACGGCGTGACCTATGGCCACAAGGACCACGACCGGCTGGGCGTGGTGGCCGAGCTGCGCGCGGCACTGCCGACCGTGCGGCATGTGGTGCTGCACACCTCCCTGGCCGAAAGCGAGGACGAGCGCAGTGCGGCGCTCATGCGCGCCTCGCCGTGCGAGTCGTTCGCGCAGGCGACGGCACGCAGCGACCACGAGGTCGCGGCCTTCGAGCCGATGTGGCTGCCGTTCGACCACCCGCTGTGGGTGGTCTACAGCAGCGGCACCACGGGCCTGCCCAAGCCGATCGTGCATGGCCATGGCGGCACCATCATCGTGGCCCTGGCGCTCAAGATCATCCACAACGATGTCGGCTGCAGCTACCACCCCAACAACTGGGGCGAGCGCTACCACTGGTACAGCTCCACCGGCTGGGTGATGTGGAACGCACAGACCAGCGGCCTGCTCAACGGCACCACCTGCGTCATCTACGACGGCAACCCGGGCGGCAGCAAGGACAGGCCCGACTGGAGCACGCTCTGGCGCCTGGCCGCCGACACCGGCGTCACCTTCTTCGGCGCCGGCGCGGCCTTCTATGCCAACTGCTTCAAGGCCGGGGTCGACCTGTCGACCTGTGGCGACCTGTCCCGGGTGCGGGCACTGGGCAGCACGGGTTCGCCCTTGTCGGAGGACGCGCAGAACTGGGGCACGGCACAGTTCCGAAAGCTGGGTGCAGCGGTGCATCGTGGAGGCGACGATCCTGCGCCGGGCCGCCCCAAGCAGGATCAGCCCCCTTGGGGGGCAGCGACCCGCGCAGCGGCGGAGCGTGGGGGCGACATCTGGTTCTGCAACATTTCCGGAGGAACGGACTTTGCGGGCGCGTTCATCGGGGGCAACCGGGAACTGCCCCAGACGCCCGGTCGCATGCAGTGCCGCCTGATGGGCTGCGCGGTCGAGGCCTGGAACGAGCAGGGCCAGCCGGTGCTGGACGAGGTGGGTGAACTCGTGTGCACCCAGCCGATTCCGTCGATGCCGCTGTATTTCATCGGCGACCCGGACCACCGGCGACTCCTCGGCAGTTACTTCGACATGTACCCGCCCGGGCACGGCCGTCGGCCGGGGGGCGGTGACCTCCCTGCGGAGGCCGGGGCCGTCTGGCGCCACGGCGACTGGCTGCGCATCTTTCCCGACGGCTCCTGTGTCATCTACGGCCGCTCCGACGCCACCATCAACCGCCACGGCCTGCGCATGGGAACCAGCGAGCTCTACAGCGCGGTCGAGGCCCTGCCCGAAGTCATGGACTCGATGGTGGTCGATCTCGAATACCTCGGTCGCGAAAGCCACATGCCGCTGTTCGTGGTGCTGCGCCCCGGTCTGACACTCGACGAGGCCCTGCGCGCGAAGATCGCCGGCGCCATCCGCACCGCGCTCTCGCCGCGCTTCGTGCCTGACGAGATGTTCCAGGTCGACGAGATCCCGCGCACGCTCTCGGGCAAGAAACAGGAGCTGCCGATCAAGAAGCTGATGCTGGGCCAGCCGCTGGAGAAGGTCATCAACCGGGAGGCCATGGCCAACCCGGGTTGCCTGGACTGGTACGTCCGTCTCGCGCAACAGCATCTGGCGCGCGGCCAGTCGCCCGGGTGACGCCTGTGTGGCCGGGGGGAGGGAAGGCCCGGTAGCCAAACCGGTGGCGCTTGGCTATTTTGCGGGCTGGTCATCGAACAACCCAAGGAGACGCGCATGCAACCGACCGACCGCTTCACCCCCAACCGCCGCCAGTTGCTGACCATGGCCGCTGCCGCTGCGGCCATGCCGACCATCCTGCCCTCCGGCGTGCTGGCCCAGGACAGGTTCCCCTCCAGGCCCATCACCCTGATCGCGCCCTGGCCCGCCGGCGGCAGCAGCGATGGCGTCATGCGGGCCATTGCCGAGAGCGCCTCCAAACACCTGGGCGTGCCGGTGGTGGTCGAGAACCGGCCCGGGGTGGGCGGCACGCTGGGTGCCGCGGCCATGGTCGGTGCCAGGCCCGACGGCTACACCCTGACCCAGCTTCCCCTCGGGATCTACCGCCTTCCGCACATGCAGAAGATGCCGTTCGACCCGGTCAAGGACCTGACCCATGTGGTCTGTCTGGTGGGCTACACCTTTGCCATCGCCTGCACGGCCGATGCCCCCTTCAAGACCATCCAGGACATGGTGGCCTGGGCCAAGGCCAACCCCGGCAAGCTCGAGTACGGCCACACCGGCACCGGCACCACGCCGCACCTGGCGGTGGAGGAGTTCGCGGAAAAGGCCGGCATCAAGCTCAACCCCATTCCCTACAAGGGCTCGGCCGAACTGGTGCCCGCCATCCTGGGCGGCCACATCCGTGTCATGAGCGGGACGCTCGACGTCGCCCCGCACGTGCAAAGCGGCAAGCTGCGCCTGCTGGCCACACTGGGCAGCAAGCGATCGAAGGCATTCCCGGACGTGCCCACCATCAAGGAAAGCGGCTGGGACACCATCAGCGAATCGCCGTTCGGCATCGGCGGGCCGGCCGGCATGGACCCGGCGGTGGTGCGCACCCTGCACGACGGCTTCGCCAAGACACTGCAGGACCCGCTGCTGCTGGAGACGCTGGACAAGTTCTACATGCCGGCCATCTACATGAACACGGCCGACTACACGGCCTACGCCCAGCGCACCTTCGCGGCCGAGAAGGCGACGGTCGAGCGGCTGGGGCTGGCCCGCAAGTCCTGAGCTCGGTGTTTGTGCCGCCCAAAGGGGGTGCCCGTCGGCGCCCCTTTTTTGTTGCTGGCACGACAGGCCGGCGTCTCGCCGTCGGTTAGCATGCGGCCAGAAAGGCCAGACACTTGACCGATCCCGCCCTGCTCGACGCCGAACTGCAGCAGGCCCGGCGTGCGCCGGCGCTGCGCGACATCCTGATCCCGCCCTGCCCCGAACTGCTGGTGCGCCTGCAGGCATTGGCCGCCCATCCGGAGCCCGACGCCCGCGAGCTGGAGCGGATCGCGTCTGCCGATGTGGCCATGTCGGCGGCGCTCATCCGCCTGGCCAACAGCCCTCTGCACGGGTTGCAGTCGCCGGTCCAGACCGTGGGGCAGGCCCTGACGGTGATCGGGCTGCAGCCGGCGGTGCAGCTGCTGACCGGATTCCTCACCCGCCACGCGCTGCAGACCCGGTCTGCCCTGCTGGCCCATTTCTGGGACACCTCGACCCGCCGGGCACTGGCCTGCGAGCACATTGCCCGCCAGCTCTACACCATGGACCCCGGCCTGGGCTACAGCTTCGGCCTGTTCTGCCACGTGGGCATACCGGTGATGATGCAGGGCGTCAAGGGGTACTCGGGTACGCTCACCGAGGCGCTGGCCCGCAAGGACCGCAGTTTCGTCGACACCGAGAACGCCAGTCACCGCACCGACCATGCCGTGGTCGGTGCCATCGTGGCCCGCACCTGGCACCTGCCGCCCCTGGTGGCCCTGGCGGTGCGCTTGCATCACGACTTCAGCTGCCTGAACGAGGCACGCATCCCGGCGCATGCGCGCCACCTGGTGGCCATGGCCCTGGTCGCGGACCACCTGCTGCACCAGCACGAGGACCCGTCCTCGTTGCGCGAGTGGGAGCAGCACGGTGCGGCCTGCCTTGCCCATCTCGAGGTCGGCGAAGCAGAGGTGGATCACTGGATCGACCAGCTCCACCCCGTGTTCGAGGCCCACGCGCTCTGAGGCGCCCGGCGCTCAGCGCCGGCGGCTGACCAGCACGATGCCGGTGGCCACCCCGGCCAGGGCCACGACCAGCTGCAGGGTCAGGGGTTCGCCCAGCAGCGCGACCCCGAACAGCAGCGCGAACACCGGCGTCAGAAAGGTGAAGCTGGACATCTGGGTCGCCGGGTAGTGCCGCAGCAGCCACATCCAGGTCAGGTAGCTGGCAAACGCGCCCACGGCCGTCTGCAGCACCAGGGACCCCCAGGCCTGGCCCGAGTAGTCCAGCGACCAGGTCTCGCCCAGGGCCAGCGAGAGCAGGGGCGCCACCACCGCCGTCACCGCCACCTGGTAGAACAGCGTCTTCTCGGCGCTGGCGGTCGACAGGCGGGTGGCGCGGATGGTCAGGGTGGTCAGGCCCCAGAGCACACCCGCGGCCAGCGCCATGGCATCGCCCCGCCACTGCCCCGCCACCGGCGAGCTGTGGACGAAGCCCTCGCTGAAGGCCAGGGCCACCGCCGCGAAGGCGATCGTCAGGCCGGTCCACTGCAGCCGCCGCAGGGCCTCGCCCGGCACCACGCGCGGCAGCAACAGGGCCACCACGAAGGGGCTCGTGTACAGGAACACCGTCAGCCGCGAGGCGGTGGTGTGCATCATGCCCAGGTAGATGAAGGCGAACTCGCCCGCAAACAGCAGCCCCGCCAGCAGGCCGCCCCTGAGGGTGCCGTCGCGGGCGAACAGGGGCACGCCCCGCGCCTGGCACCACAGCCACAGCAGGGCCGTCGCGCCCCAGAACCGCAGCGTGGCCTGCCACAGCGGCGGCACCTCGCCGACCGTGGCCTTGATCAGGATCTGCTGGAAACCCCAGAACGCGCAGCACAGCAGCAGCAGCGTGACGGCCAGGGCGTCCAGGTGGGACTTGCGTTGCTCAGGTGAAGACATGCGCCGATTGTGCAGGCTCGGCGCGCTAGAAGTCCCGGCTCAGCAGCGCCGAAAGCGACACCTGCCTCTGCCGGATCTCGGGCTGCCGCGCGGTGGCCACGGGCACGCCGTTGCGGGTCACGGGCCGCGCGGCGCCGGCCCCGGTGACCTCGCTCTGGGCGTCCAGCCCGAGCTGCCAGGACCAGCCCGCCCGTGCATCGCTGGCCGCCCCCCCCTCGAGCCGCAGACCCAGTGCGAGCAGGCGGCTGCTGCCCAGCGGCAGGGTCAGCGGATCGGCCCGCGGCAGGCGCACCGCCAACGTGCCGGCAGGCCCCCCTCCGGCCCAGCCGGTGGCGCTCAGGCGCCAGCCGCGGGCCTGGTGCAGTCGCCAGCGGACCCCCGCGGCCAGCTGCCAGGCCCTGAACCGCTCCGGGTAACCCTGGGCCGTGTCGGTGCTGGCGATCAGCCGGTCTGTCTGTCGCCAGCCGGCCCGGCCCCCGATCGCCCAGGCCCCTTCCCCGAGCGGGACGAAGCCGGTCACCGACAGGGCGTCGATGCGCAGCCGGCTGCGGGTCTGCACCGGCACGCCGGTGGTGGTCTGGCCGTCGTACGCCCGGTGTCCCGTGCTGTGTGTCCACAGCGCCTCCCATTGCGTCGCGCCGCAGCGGACACCGGCGGCCAGCCCGGTCCGTGTCAGCCAGCCGCGTTCGGTCAGCAGGGAGTCGCCGTCGGCATCGAGCTCTTCCCAGTGGCTGCGCTCGGGCCCGAGTGCCAGTTCGAGTGCCGACCCGCGGCAATCGATGGCCGCGGCCGGACCCGACAGGGCCAGGCCCGTGACCACGAAAAGAAAGGGGGCGCCCAAGCGCCCCTTGCGCAGGACGGGACGCACGCGCCTCAGATGAAGTCGGACCAGAACAGTGTGACTGGCGTCGGCGGGTCGGCGAAGCCGTCACCGTTGGCATCGAGCAGGAGCTGGAACTGCGTGTCGCTCAACGCCTCGATGCGCACCAGGCTGCCGGCCGCACCGATCGCCTGCAGCACGCCGCTGGCCGGGTACTCGCTGGGACTGGAGCGCACCAGCGGCGCCACCGTCCCGATGCCGACCGAGTTGCCCCCGAGGAGCGACGAGGTCAGCGTGCCGCTGGCCGTCACGGTGGTGTCGAAGCCCGCCATCGTGGGCACGCGAACCTCCCGGGTCTGGAAGTTGGTCGCCGTGCGGCTGATGGTCTGACCGCCGATGCTCACCTCTTCACGGTAGCTGGCCGTGTTGAGCTGGGTGTCGAAATTGTCCACACCGAACGAGTTCGTGGTCAGCGTCAGGTCACCATTGGCCAGCGCCGAAGCGACTGTGACGAGGGACGTGATGCGAAAGCTCAGGAAGGACAGGCCGATCTGCGCGCTGAAGACATCGCCCGAAAAATCGCCCACCAGGCTGGTGAAGCTGTACCGGATGGCGCCGTCCAGCCGCTCGGTGTCGATGACGCAGCTGTTGTACGTTTCCCTCACGACGTCGCCCGACGACAGGAAGCCGTCGTTGTCCCTGTCGTCGATCGTTTCGACCAGCGTGCCGCCTCCGGGGCAGGCAAATGTCTCCTCATAGACCACGCCCGCGATCAGAGGCAAATCGGTCGCCTCCAGCCAGAGACCCGGCAGGCGGCCGCGCGCAAAGGACACGGGCGAGGGCAGCGCCTCGACCTGGGTGCCCAGCAGCGTTTCCGAAACCCCCACCAGGCCGACCGTGGCGGTCAGCACTTCCTGGGTCACCTCCAGGTAGTTGGCCGAGGTGATGGGCAAGGGCGCCCCCACCGGGTTGTCGGGGGTGTCGCTGCCACCTCCACAACCGGCCATGACCACGGCGGCCGCCACGACCGCAAGCATTTTCAGTTTGAACATCACAGTCTCCTCAATATATGAACCACCCGTTTCCATTCTAGGAAGCCGCGCGTTTCCTGCCGGCCTTTCCATCACCTGTTTGATCGCCGTCAAGAAAGCCGGCGGGCGTTGCCGGGGTTGCCGCCCTGGCCGCCCGGCCGCATGCCCTCCAGGTACCGCTCCAGTTCGCGGGCGACCACCGGCATCAGGAGGTACAGGCCGGTGATGTTGGCAATTGCCATGGCAAAGACCATGGCGTCCGAGAAGTCGATCACCGGACCCAGGCCCATGGTCGATCCGATGACCACGAAGGCCAGGAACAGCAGCTTGAAGCCCAGTTCCGAGAGCCTGCTGCTGCCGAACAGGTAGCCCCAGGCCTGCAGGCCGTAGTAGGACCAGGTGATCATGGTCGAGAACGCGAACAGCACCACGCAGATGGCCAGCACATGCGGGAACCATGAGAGGGCGCTGGCGAAGGCGGCCGACGTCAGGGCCACGCCCCGGGCCTCGCCCGCCAGCGCGGTGGCGCCAGCCGCGTCGACATGGCCGGTGACGATGATCACCAGGGCGGTCACGGTGCAGATCACCACGGTGTCGATGAAGGGCTCGAGCAGGGCCACGAAACCCTGCGAGACCGGCTGGTCGGTGCGCACCGCCGAGTGGGCGATGGCGGCCGATCCGATGCCGGCCTCGTTGGAGAAGGCGGCCCGGCGGAAACCCTGGATCAGCGCGCCGACAGCACCGCCGGCCACCCCTTCGGCGCTGAAGGCACCGCCGATGATCTGGCCCAGGGCCCAGGGGAGCCGGTCGGCATGCAAGATGAGCACGACCAGGCCCGCGCCCAGGTAGAGCAGCGCCATGGCAGGCACCAGCCTCGCCGTGACCGCCGCGATGGAACGGATGCCGCCGATGATCACCAGGCCGACGAGCACCGCCATCGCCAGCCCGAACATCCAGCCCCGGCCGGCCAGCGCGCTGTGCTCGCCGCCGGTGACCTGCAGCACCTGCTGAAAGCTCTGGTTCACCTGGAACATGTTGCCGCCGCCGATGGCGCCGCCGACGCAGCAGATCGCGAAGAAAAGGGCAAGGAAGCGGCCGAGCCGGGCCCTGCCCTGCTCGGCCAGGCCCTTGGACAGGTAGCGCATCGGCCCCCCGGCCACGATGCCGTCGGCCTGGCGGATGTCGCGGTACTTCACGCCCAGCGTCACCTCGGTGAACTTGGACGCCATGCCCAGCAGCCCGGCCAGGATCATCCAGAACGTGGCGCCGGCGCCGCCGATCGCCACCGCCACCGCCACCCCCGCGATGTTCCCCAGGCCGACCGTGCCCGAGACGGCTGCCGTCAGCGCCTGGAAGGGCGAGATCTCGCCGGGGTGCCTCGGGTCGGTGTAGCGTCCCCGGACGACGTCGATCGCGTGGCGAAAACCCCGCAACTGGATGAAGCGGAAACGCAGGGTGAAGACGATGGCGGCCAGGATCAGCCAACCCACGATGAGCGGGAAGGGCACGCCGGCCACGGGCACCGAGTAGAAGACCAGACCGGCGACCGCGTCCGACAGCGGACGGATGGCCGAGCTGATGCGTTCGTCGATGCTGGCGGCCGTTGCCTGGGCCTGGGCGGCCACCGGCGCTGCCCAGGTGGCCTGCAGCGCCAGCAGGGTCCATCGCGCGGGGCTTGGCGGGCGTCTCACGGTGTTTCCTGCTTCGGGTGGGCAATGTCGGATGGCCGCGCTGCGCGCGGGGGGTGGCCGGGCAGCCCAACTACACTACCACGCTTCGCATCAAGACCGCTTGTCCGGCCCGATCCGGCCGTCCGCGGGCCCGGTCCGGCCCGCCCTGTCCCGGGAGACACCCGTGAGCACCTTCGATCCGGACGCACTGGAGTGCCTGGCCGCCATCATCGAGGAGGGCGGATTCGAGCGCGCCGCGCAGCGCCTGTCCATCACCCAGTCGGCCGTGTCGCAGCGCCTGCGCGCGCTGGAGGCGCAGGTGGGCACGGTGCTGATCGTGCGCAGCCGGCCACTCAAGCCCACTCCAGCCGGCCAGCTCATCCTCAAGCACGCCAAGATGATGCGCCTGCTGCGCGCCGACCTCGAGCGCGACCTGCGCGAGCTGGCGCCCAGCAGCACCGGCAGCGGTCGCGAGGAGGAGCGCATCTCCGTGGCCATCAACGCCGACAGCATCGCCACCTGGGCACTGCCGGCCCTCAGCCCGCTGGCACAGGGCGGGTTGCCGGTCGAGATCATCGTCGACGACCAGGAGTTCACCCACGAATGGCTGCGCGAAGGCCAGGTGCTCGGCTGCGTGACCTCGCTGGGCCGTGCCCTGCGCGGCTGCCGCATGGAGGTGCTCGGCTGCATGGACTATGTGGCCGTGGCCCATCCCGAGTACGCCGCCCGCCATCTGCCGCGGGGCCTGAGCGCCCACAATTTCTACCAGGTGCCCTTCGTCGCCTTCAACCGCAAGGACCACCTGCAGCACGAGTTCGTGACCCGTGCCTTCGGCCTGCAGCGGGTCATGCTCAGCCAGCTGTTCGTGCCGTCCACCGAAGGGCAGGTGCGCGCGGTGCAGGCCGGCTGGGGCGTGAGCGTGCTGCCCGAGCTGCGGGTGCGCGACCTGCTCGACAGCGGCGACCTGGTGGACCTGGCGCCCCGCCACCGCCTGCCCGTCAAGCTGCACTGGCACTGCTGGAACCTCAGCTCGGACGTGCTGGACAACCTCAGCGATGCCCTGCGCGGCGCAGCCGCCGCCGCCTTGCGCCCCGATCCGGCCCGGCCATGAAAAAGGCCCCGGCGCACCGGGGCCTGAGGGCGGGAGTGGCCGATGCCCGTGTCAGCGGGGCATGACCACGCTGTCGATCACGTGGATCACGCCGTTGCTGGCGACGATGTCGGTCTTGACCACGTTGGCCGCGTCGACCTTGACGCCGCCGCTGGTGCTGACGGTCAGCTCGCTGCCCTGCACCGTCTTGACCTTGCCGGCCTTCACGTCGGCCGCCATCACCTTGCCGGGCACCACGTGGTAGGTCAGCACGGCGGTCAGCTTGGCCTTGTCCTTGAGCAGCGCATCGAGGTCTGCCTTGGGCACCTTGGCGAAGGCTTCATCGGTCGGGGCGAACACGGTGAACGGGCCCGGGCCCTTGAGGGTGTCCACCAGGCCGGCGGCCTGCAGCGCGGTGGCCAGGGTCTTGAAGCTGCCGGCTGCCACGGCGGTGTCGACGATGTCCTTGGCATGGGCCGAAGCCAGCGCGCCGAAGGCGATCAGGGAGGCGATGAGGGTCTTTTTCATGGTGCTTTCCTTTGAAGAGAGGGAGAGGTTCAAGAAATCGGCTTCAGGTCAGACGGCGAAGCTGGGGTTCAGCACCTGGTCGATCACGTGGATCACGCCGTTGCTGGCGACCACGTCGGTGGCGACCAGCGACGCAGGGCTGATGAAGGTTTCCGTGATCTGCAGGGTGTCGGTGACGGTGAAGCTCGAACCCGTCAGGGCGGTCGCCACCGATGCGGGCTTGGACAGCGCCACGACATCGGCCGCACGCACGTCGCCGGCCACCACGTGGAACAGGAGGATGTCGCGCAGGTCGTTGTCCGGGTCGGCCAGCAAGCCGGTCACCGTGCCAGCGGGCAGCGCCCCGAACGCGGTGTCGGTCGGCGCGAACACGGTGAACGGGCCGGTACCCGAGAGAACGCCGGCCAGGTCGCTGGTGGCGGTGACAGCCGTGACCAGCGTCGAGAACGCCGGGTTGAGCTGTGCCATCTGCACCACGTTGAGCACACCCGGCGGCACCAGGACCTTGTTGATGACGTGGATGACACCGTTGCTGGCCTCGATGTCAGGGGTGGTCACGGTCGCGCTCGTCAGCAGGGCGTCGGTCAGGGTGACGCCCCCGCTCAACGAAAGCGCCAGCGTGGCCGCCGCGCTCTCGAAGCTGTAGAGGGTGTCCAGGTCG
>SBFS01000254.1 GCA_006227825.1 Burkholderiales bacterium
CGCGCCGCATCGGCGCTGTTGCGCACCGTGCTGGTCAGCTGCTCCATGCTCGCGGCCGTCTCCTCCAGGTTGCTGGCCGCCTGCTCCGTGCGCGCACTCAGGTCCTGGTTGCCCGCCGCAATCTCCTGCGACGCCGTGTTGATGCTGTCGGTCGCGCTTCGCAGCTGCTGCACGATACCGGTGAAGCGCTGGCGCATGCCCTCGACCTCGCTGACCAGGCGGCCGATCTCGTCCTTGCGCGCCGACCTGAAGCTGCGGCTGAGGTCACCCTGCGCCACCGTGGTCACCGCGGTCGTGAGGTCCTCCAGCGGCCGGCTGACCAGCTGGCGGATCAGCCAGAACAGCGCAAGGCCGATGACCACCGTGGCCGCGCCCAGCAGCGCCCAGAAGGCGTAGATGGTCGACCAGTGGGACACCATGGCCTCGTCGTCCGAGACCTCGGACATCACCCACCAGCCGCCGGCCTGGGCCTGGCGCTTGACCAGCCACGGGTCGCTCATCTCGACACCGAGCAACGGCGTCGGGTCCATGAGCATGGCCTGGGGTTCGGCGCGCAGGCGCGTGAGCATGGCGTCGGCCCCGGGTTGCACCTCGAGCACCTTCTTGCCGGCGGCCGTCGGATGCACGACGAAAACCGCATCGGCGTTGCTTCCACGCGGATCGATCACATAGGCAGCGCCGGTGTCGAAAAAGCGGGCCTCGGACACCACCTTTTCCAGGCTGGCCTGGAAGTCGCTCATGTCGAAGCCGACGAACAGGATGGCCACCACCTGTCCGGCCCCGTTGCGGATCGGCTCGTAGTGGGTCATGTAGGGCTTGCCAAAGAGCATGGCCCGACCGGTGTAGGTCTTGCCTTCGAGCATCAGCGGGTAGGCCGGGTGGCCGCGCGCCAGGTTCGTGCCCGTGGCCCGCTCGCCATCCTCGCGCTTGAGCGAGGTGGTTATGCGCTCGAAGTCGTCGCCCTTGCGCATGAACACGGTGGCCACGCCACCGTTCTGCTCATGGAACAGGTCGACTTCGGTGAAGTCGCCGTTGAGCATCATGCCCCAGCTGGTCAGCATGCTGCCGTCGGCGCTGATCTCGAAGGTGTCGGCAAACTTGCGACGGAACGGCCGGTAGGCGCGGTCCGTCATCATGCGGGCCGTGGCGTCGAAGGCGTCGATGGAGTCGGCCACCGACTGCGTCTTGTCGCCGACCCACAGCGCCACGCGGTCGCGCGAGCGGCCCTCGGCGACCACGGCCATGATGCCGCTGGTCAGCAGAAGCACGACCGCAAGCATGGCGACCGAAGCCAGAGCCAGGCGGCGGGCCAGGGCGCGGGACTGGACGGGAATGGATGTCATGGGCTCCTCCGGATGATCTGCGGCCGGCTCACTGCAGGCTCTGGCTGCTGTCGATCAACCCCATGTCCGCGCTGCTCATCAGCGCCTCGATGTCCATCAGGATCAGCATCCGCTCGCCCACGCTGGCGATGCCGGTGATGAAGCCGGTGTCCACCGAAAGACTCATTTCCGGTGCCGGCTTGATCAGGTCGCCGGCCAGCTCCAGCACGTCCGAGACCGAGTCGACCACCGCGCCGACCACCCGGCCGCGCACGTTGAGCACGATCACCACCGTGAAGCCGTTGTATTCGACCTTCTCGCAACCGAGCTTGATGCGCAGGTCGACCACCGGCACGATCACGCCGCGCAGATTGACCACCCCCTTGATGAAGGCCGGTGCATTGGCGATGCGTGTGGGCTCCTCGTAGGAACGGATCTCCTGCACCCGCAGGATGTCGATCCCGTACTCTTCCGCCCCCAGGCGAAAGCTCAGGTATTCGGCGCTGGCGGCGGTCGCTGCCGCGCCATGACCTGCATCGGTCCGCTGCCCCGCTGCGGCGGCCGTCTGTTCACGGATGTCCATGTGTCATTCCTCAGGAAAAATGGCTGTCCTGGGAATATCGGGCAGGCGGGTCAAGTCTGAAGCCCCGATTAATGGGCCAAAAACCGCGCATCCCTGGCCTTGGACCGCCGGTCGCCGGCGGCGGCAGGCGCGGGAACCCGGGTGCCCGGGCAGGCAACGGCGTCGCGCCGGCGCCTGCCCGGGCGCCGCGTTTCTGCTAAAAGACCGGAGATGAACGAATCCGCCACCCCTTCGGATGCGACGCTGGCGCCCACCGGCTGCATCGACGCCGACCACCCGGCCGTGCGGGCTTTCGCGCACGAGCATGCGCGGGGAAACACCGAACGGGAGCGGGCAGTGGCGCTGTACCGGGCCGTGCGCGACGGCCTGCGCTACGACCCCTACCGCATCGACCTGACCGAGAGGGGCATGTGCGCCAGCACGGCCCTGGCCCAGGGCCATGGCTGGTGCGTGCCCAAGGCGGTGGTGCTGACGGCGGTGGCCCGTGCGGCGGGCATCCCGGCCCGGCTGGGTTTTGCCGACGTGCGCAACCACCTGTCCACCGAGAAGCTGCGCCAGACCATGAAGACCGACGTTTTCGTCTGGCACGGCTACACCGAACTGTGGATCGACAGCGCCTGGCGCAAGGCCACACCGGCCTTCAACCTGTCGCTGTGCGAGAAGTTCGGCCTGCTGCCGCTGGAGTTCGACGGCATCCACGACTCGCTCTACCACCCGTTCGACCGGGCCGGCAACCAGCACATGGAATACGTCAACGAACGCGGCAGCTTCGACGACCTGCCGCTGGACCAGATCAGGGCCACCTTCGCGCAGGTCTACCCGTTCTGGACGCCCGGCGGCCTGGACAGCGGCGACTTCGCGGCCGACGCCGAACGCGAGACGGGTGCCTGATCCGGCGCCCTGCTGGCCTCAGTTCGAGAGCTTGAACACCGCCGTGCTGGCCAGCAGGTTGGGCAGCGTGCGCACCTCCTGTCCTTCGTGCAGGCCGAAGCTGTCCTCCACCCGCAGGCCGCAGCTGCGCGCGAGCACCTCGAAGTCGGCGTAGGTGCCGACGCGGATGTTGGGCGTGTCGTACCACTGGTAGGGCAGGCGCTTGGTCACCGGCATGCGGCCCAGCAGCACATCCAGCCGGTTCGGCCAGTGGGCGAAGTTGGGAAAGGCCACGATGCCGATGCGGCCCACGCGCGCCGTCTCGCGCAACATGGTCTCGGCGTTGCGCAGGTGCTGCAGGGTGTCGATCTGCAACACCACGTCGAAGGCATCGTCGCCGAACATGGTCAGGCCTTCTTCGAGGTTGAGCTGCAGCACGTTGACGCCCCGGCGCAGGCAGGCCTGCACCTTGGCGTCGTCGATCTCGACCCCGTAGCCGCTGCAGCGGCGGGTCTTCTGCAGGTGCTCGAGCAGGGCGCCATCGCCGCAGCCCAGGTCCAGCACCCGCGAACCCGGCGGCACCAGGCGGGCGATGCGCTCCATCACGACATGCTCAGCCATGGCCCACCTCCGTCGCCACGCCCTGCGCCACCGTCTGCTCGAAATAGCTGCGGACCGCCGCGTGGTAGCGCGGGTCGTCGAGCAGGAAGGCGTCGTGCCCGTGCGGCGCATCGATCTCCGCGTAGCTCACGTCGCGTCCGTTGTCCAGCAGGGCCTTGACCATCTCGCGGCTGCGCGCCGGCGAAAAGCGCCAGTCGGTGGTGAAGCTCACCAGCAGGAACCGGGCCGTGGCGCGCGCCAGAGCGGCGCTCAGGTTGCCGTCGTGCTCGCGCGCCGGGTCGAAGTAATCGAGCGCACGGGTGATCAGAAGGTAGGTGTTGGCGTCGAAGTATTCGCTGAACTTGTCGCCCTGGTAGCGCAAATAGCTCTCGATCTGGAACTCCACATCCTGCGTGGAGTATCTGTACCCCCACGCTCCGCCGCTGCGCGGGTCGCTGCCCCCCGAGGCAGGGCGGGCACCATTGACCAGTGCGCCTTCGAGGTCGGCAGGTTTGAGCGACCGCCCGAACTTCTCGTTCATCACGTCGTCGCTCAGGTAGGTGATGTGCCCGATCATGCGCGCGATGCGCAGGCCACGCCGCGGCAGCGTCCCGTGGCGCAGGTAGTGGCCGCCGTGGAAGTCGGGGTCGGTCACGATGGCACGGCGGGCCACCTCGTTGAAGGCGATGTTCTCGGCGGTCAGGTTGGGTGCGCTGGCCACCACCACGGCATGGCGCACCCGCCCAGGGTATTGCAGCGTCCAGCTCAGGGTCTGCATGCCGCCCAGGCTGCCCCCCATGACGGCGGCCAGCGTGTCGATGCCCAGCGCGTCGAGCAGGCGGGCCTGCGCATCCACCCAGTCCTCCACCGTGACGACCGGGAAGTCCGCCCCCCAGGGCTGGCCGGTCGCGGGGTTGGTGTGCGTGGGACCGGTGCTGCCGAAACAGGAGCCGAGGTTGTTGACACCGATGACAAACCAGCGGTTCGTGTCCACCGCCTTGCCCGGGCCGATCATGTTGTGCCACCAGCCCTCGCTGCGGGCGACCGGCTGGCCCTGCGCGTCTGCGTGGTAGCCGGCCACATGGTGGCTGGCATTGAGGGCGTGGCAGATCAGCACCGCGTTGGAGCGGTCGGCATTGAGCCGGCCGTAGGTCTCGACCACCAGTTCGTAGGCCGGCAGGCAGGCGCCGCTGCGCAGGAGCAGCGGCTGGTCGAAGCGAAATGTCTGGGGCGTGACGATCACGTCGGCAATCCTGGCTGATGACCCCCCCGACCGGGCCACGAAAAACAGAAAAACCCGGCGCCGCCGTGCCATCCAAAGCCAGGGCGAGACCGGGAATCTCCCCTTTAGCGGCATTTCTCAAGCGCCCGCAATCCGGAACAAATCGGCGCCGTCCGGTCAAACCGCCGGACGCCCCCAGTATACGTCCTGCACCCGCCGGTGTTGTTATTGCGCACCGGCGGGCGGGGCGCGAACCCGCTCCATCAAAAAAAACACTGCACGGTCATCAAACCGCGCATAATGGATTTGGCGTAATTTCCGTGGGGAATGCGCTTGTCAAGTGATCGGTCGGTTTCGCGTGCTACAGGTTTGTTTGCTAACGGGGCTCCGTCGCTATCTTTCTCAGTGTCATCAGGAGTCCCGTTCATGGGCAACAAACTCTACGTGGGCAATCTGCCCTATTCCGTGCGCGACGAAGACCTGCAGCAGGCTTTCAGCGCCTACGGCTCGGTCAACAGCGCCAAGGTCATGATGGAGCGCGACACCGGCCGCTCCAAGGGCTTCGGCTTCGTCGAGATGGGCAGCGATGCGGAAGCGCAGAACGCCATCGAAGGCATGAACGGCCAGTCCATGGGCGGCCGCAGCCTGGTGGTCAACGAAGCCCGTCCGATGGAAGCCCGTCCTCCGCGCTCCGGTGGCGGCGGCTTCGGCGGCGGCCGTCGTGAAGGCGGCTTCGGCGGCGGCAACGACGGTGGCTTCCGCAGCCCCTACGGCGGTGGCCGCCGCGAGGGTGGCGGCGGCCGCGGCGGCTACTGAGCCTCGCGACATCCCCGGCCGGCCCCTGGCCGGCCAGCAAAAAACCCCCGCGGCCTGCCGGCCCGGGGGTTTTTTGCTGAGCGCGTCCTGCGCCGCCGGTGCCGTCAGCCCAGCGTGTCGTTCATGATGTTGGCGGCCCAGGCCATGGCATACAGGCCCTCGGTCACGTTCGGGGCACGGGACAGGCCGCCGGCGCCCTCGGCCGGCACCATGGTTTTCTTGGCCGCGTCGTAGCGGTAGACCGCCGCCACGTGAATCACCTCGTTCTGCGACACGAAGCTGTAGCAGGTGTTGGCAATGATCGGCTGCCCGGGCACCGCCATGCCCAGCGTCTGCGCCGCGATCGCGCCGGCGCAGACCTTGCCCTGCTGGTTGGCCATGTGACCCGACTTGGGCATGCCCGGCGCCGCGGCAATCGAGTCGCCGAGCACATGCACCCCCTGCGCCACCGTCGACTCGTAGCTCAGGAAGTCCACGCCGCACCAGCGGTTGCCCACGTTGGCCAGGCCGCTGTCGCGGGCAATGGCCCCGGCCCGCTGCGGCGGGATGACGTTCATGACGTCCGCCTTCACCTTGCCCTGCACCTCGAAGTCGAGCACGCCGGCAGCGGTGTCGACCGACTTGAGGTCGGCGTTGGGCACGTACTCGATCATGCTGCCGTAGCGGGTCTTCCAGACCGACTCGAAAAGCCCCTTCTTGGCCTGGATCTCCGGGTTCGCATCGAAGACCAGCAGCTTGGCCTTGGGCTTGCGGCTCTGCAGGAAATAGGCGATGAGGCTGGCGCGCTCGTACGGGCCGGGCGGGCAGCGGTAGGGCACCTTGGGCACCGTCATCACCACCACGCCGTTGTCCGGCAGGGCCTGCAGCATGCCGCGCAGGCGCTGGGTCTGTTCGCCCGCCTTCCAGGCATGGGGCGCCAGCGCCTGCTGCTCGGCGGTCTGCAGCCCGGCGATGCCCGAGTAGTCGTAGTCCACACCAGGGGCGACGATGAGCCGGTCGTACGCCAGGCGGTTGCCCCCGGCACTGACCTCCCGGCGCGCCACGTCGATGCCGTCGGCACGCGCCTGCACCCAGCGCAGGCCGTTGGCGGTGACAAAGCGCGAGTACGGCCGGGAGATGTCCCGCAACTGCAGGCCGCCGTGGATCACCCGGTTGCTCATCGGGCACATGATGAACTCGCTGGCAGGCTCGACCAGCGTGATCTGGATGGCCGGGTTGAAGCGCCGCAGGTAGCGTGCAGCGGTGGCGCCGCCGAACCCGCCGCCGATGATGACCACCCGTTCGCCGGTCTGTGCGGCCAGGTGGGGAGCGGCCATGGCAGCGGTCGCTGCCAGGCCGGCCTTGAGAAAGGTGCGACGCGGTGTCATGGCAGCCTCATTTGAGCGTGGAGAAATAGTCGGCGATCTGGGACAGCTCCTCGTCGCTGTAGCCCTTGACATGCTGGTGCATGATGGTCGCCGGCAGGCGTCCGGTCTTGTAGGCCAGCATCTTGCCCAGCAGGTCCTGGGCGGGCCGGCCACCGATCGTCAGGCCGGTGCCCTCGGCCCGGCCTTCGGGGCCGTGGCATGCCATGCAGCTGGCCGCCCAGACCTGGACCTGGAAGGCCGCCGGGTCGCGCGGCACGGGCGGGGTCTGCGCCTGGGCCACCGCGGCCGTGCCTGCCAGCGCAGACGCCAGCAGCCACCGATTCCTGTGCTTGTGCAGGAGTCTTGTCTTGTTCATCTCGTCTTTCCGTTGCCGTCGTGCGCCCCACTGTAGCGGCGACACGGCCCGCGGCCCATGCGGGCATGCGCGCAGGAGCAACACTGGCCGACGAACGGCGGCAGATCGGCGACAGACACCGCGTCGGCGGTCAGAACTTGTCGGGTCTGAGCACCTCGACGCCGGCCAGATACAGCGTCAGGCTGTAGTGGGGCGCGTAGGTGGCGAGCACGTGACGGGCCATGGCATCGGCGACCTCCGGCGTGGCGATCACCTTCATCTCGATGCTGCGGTCCGCCTCCCACAGGGACTCGCGCACCGACAGCCGGCTGCCACCGCGCACGTCGTGCACGGTGTAGCCCTGGGCACCCAGGCGCAGGCTGTCGGCCACCAGCCGTTTTTCGAGCGCGGCCTCGGTGATGATGACCAGCAGGGTGCGGGCGTGCTTGTCCATGATCAGGCTCCGGGCTGCAGCCAGCGCGCCAGCTCCAGGTAGAGCGGGACACCCAGCACGATGTTGAACGGGAAGGTGATGCCCAGGGCCGCCGTGATCGACAGCGCGGCGTTCGCCTCGGGCACCGCCATGCGCATGGCGGTGGGTGCCGCGATGTAGCTGGCGCTGGCGGCCAGTGTCGCCAGGATGGCCATGCCTCCGGTCGACAACCCCAGGGCCAGCCCGGTCAGTGCACCGGCCAGCGCCAGCAGCGGCGGCGCCGCCAGCGCGAAGACCACGATGCGCAGGCCATGGCGGCGCAACTCGCCGAGCCGGCCACCGGCCACCAGGCCGAGTTCGAGCAGGAACAGCGCCAGCACGCCCTTGAACGGCGCCGTGAAGACCGGTGCGATCGGGGCGGTGCCGGCCTCGCCCATGACGGCGCCGATGACCAGGCCGCCGGCCAGCAGCAGCACCGACTTGCCGAAGAACACGTCGTGCGCCAGCTCGCCCCAGTTGACCCGGCTGGGCTGCCCGTCGGCACCGCGCGTGCCCAGCCGCGCCAGCAGGATGCCGGCGACGATGCCCGGCGCCTCCATGATGGCCACCCACAGCGCGGCATGGGCTTCGAACTCGACCCCCTGCGCCGCCAGGTAGGCACTGGCAACGGCGAAGGTGACGACGCTGACCGAGCCGTAGTGCGCCGCCATGGCCGCCGCATCCACGCGCGAGAGGCCCAGCAGGCGCAGCACCGGCGTGAGCACCAGCGGGATCGCGAAGCCCAGCGCCATGCAGGCCAGCATCTGCGGCAGCAGCGCCATCATGGGCTGCTTGCTCAGCTCGATGCCGCCCTTGAGGCCAATGGCCAGCAGAAGGTAGATGGACAGCGTCTCGTACAGGGCCTCGGGCAGCCGCAGGTCGCTCTTGACGAGACGGGCGAACACACCCAGCAGGAAGAACAGGACGACGACATCGATCATGGCGCCAGGATTGTCGCCGATCGTTGCCGGGCCACCCGCTCAGCCCGCGTCGCGCCGGCCCTGGCCCTGGCGGTGCTTGCGTGGCCGTCCCGCCAGCAGGCGGTCGAACCAGGCATCGGGCAGTGCACGCAGCAGCTTGGCCACGACCCCCATCTGCCAGGGAATCACGCGGTAGCTGTCCCCCGCGCCAATGGCCCTGAATGCCCGGTCGGCAAAGGCCTGCGGCGCCATCAGGAAGGGCATGGCGTAGCGGTTCTGGCGGGTCAGCGGCGTGTCGATGTAGCCGGGCAGCAAGGTCACCACCCGCACGCCGCTGCCCCGCAGTTCCCCGCGCAGGCTCTCGCAGTAAGCCACCACCGCGGCCTTGCTGGCGCAGTACGCCCCGTGCCCGGGCAGGCCCCGGATGGCGGCCACGCTGGCGATGCCCACCAGCCGGCCGCGCCCGCGTTCGCGCATTGGCGCCACGAACGGATGGAAGGTGGCCGCCATGCCAGTGTTGTTGGTGGCGAAGGTGCGCGCCATGACGTCGATGTCCTCGCGCTCGGCCGTGTCCATGCCGACGCTGATGCCGGCGTTGGCGATCACGACCTCGGGCACGCCCTGGGTGGCCAGGCAGGCCTGGCCGGCAGCGACGATGCTGCCGGTGTCGGAAACGTCGGCACCGTAGGCGCGCCAGCGCTCGGGCGGCAGGCCCGCGCGGGCGGCCCAGGACTCGATCTCGCCGGTGCGCCGGGCCACCAGGGCCAGGCGCCAGCCGGCGGCGGCATAGCGCTCGGCCAGGGCCTGCCCGATGCCGCTGGAGGCCCCGGTGATGAACACCAGGGGAGGGTCGGTGACGGCGACCTGGGTCATCGGGCTCAGGGCCTGCGCGGCTGGAGCTGCACGCGGACCTTGCCCGAGAGCTTGGCGGTCCGGCTGTCGCCCTGGTAGGAAAGGCGGTCGGCCGCCAGGCGGTCCGCCCCGCGGATGATCGTGACCGGCCGGTCCGAGAAGACGGTGTCGTCGGCGGTGTTCACCCGCAGGAAGTCGCCCTGGAACTCCATGGGCTGCGTGATCAGGCGCCCCGTGGCGTCGCGCAGACCCTCGCGCACCACCACCGCGTCGCCCTCGAGCACGAACTCGGTCTTGGCGGCGTTGCTGGCGACCTGCCGGGCACTGGCCACGGTCAGCTGGCCGGCCTCGCTGTACGAGCGGATGCGTGCGGTGTCGATTTCCATCCGGCCGCTGTCCGGATAGTGGCGGGCTTCCTCGCCCTGGATCTCGGTGCGCAGCGAGCCGTCGCTGTTGAAGACCTTGACCGAGAACCGCCGCATGAAGTGGTCAGGCTCCGAGCCGACCTCGGGGTGGACCGACTCCACCGCCGGTGTGGGCGTGATCCGGACCAGCCAGTAGGAGCCCAGGGCCAGAACGCCCATGAGCAGAACCGGCAGGTAGATCGAGGCCTGGTCCCAGATGCGCCACAGGCGCCGTCCGGCACTGCGGCGCGGGCCCGCCGGTTGCGCGGCAACGGCGACGGCCTGGTTCACCGGGCCGCCTCCTCCAGCAGCCCGGCGTAGACACCCCGGGCCACCAGCAGCAGATCGCACAGCTCGCGCACCGCACCGCTGCCCGGCTGCCGGGTGGTGACGTGGTCGCACAGGGCCAGCACCTCGGGGTGGGCGGTCGGCGGGCACGCCGACAGGGCGGCACGGCGCAGCATCGGCAGGTCGGGCCAGTCGTCACCGATGGCCGCCGCATCCGGCCAGGACATGCCCAGCTCGGCCAGGATGGACTCGGCCGCAGGCCGCTTGTCCTCGGTGCCGAAGCGGGTGTGCGTCACGCCCAGCGCGCTCAGGCGCGCACGCAGCGCCGCCGAGTCGCGGCCGCTGACCACGGCGGGCGTGATGCCGGCGCGCTGCAGCAGCTTGATGCCGTGACCGTCCAGCGAACTGAAGCGCTTGAGCGTCTCGCCCGCCTCGCTGAAGTAGAGCCCCCCGTCGGTCAGCACGCCGTCGACGTCGAGGAAGACGACGCGCACCCCCTGTGCCTTCAGGAGCAGTTCAGGCCCGAAGTTCAGTGCGGGGCACAGTGGCGGCAGTTCGGCGCAGGACATGGTGCAATCCTAACCGGCGCTCAGATCACCTTCGCCCGCATCAGGTCGTTGCTGTTCATGGCACCGCACAGCCGCCCCTGTGCGTCGACCACCAGAACGCTGGTGACGCGGTGCGCCTCCATCAGCTCGGCAGCGCTGACCGCCAGATCGTCCGCGCGGACGGTCCGCGGGTCCCGGTGCATCACGTCGGCGGCGCGCAGGCTGCGCAGGTCCGCCGGTCCGTCGCTGCGCTCGATCAGCCGGCGCAGGTCGCCGTCGGTGAAGATGCCCAGCACCAGCCCCTGGTCGTCGACGACCGCGCTGGCACCCAGGCCCTTGGCGCTCATCTCGCGCATCAGGTCCATCAGGCTTGCGCCGGCCGGCACCCGCGGCACGGCCTCGCCCTGGCGCATGACGTCGCGCACATGGGTCAGCAGCTTGCGGCCCAGGGCACCCCCGGGGTGGGAGCGGGCGAAGTCGTCGGCCCGGAATCCGCGCGCGTCCAGCAGGGCCACCGCGAGTGCGTCGCCCATGGCCAGCTGGGCCGTGGTGCTGGCGGTGGGCGCGAGGTTGTGCGGGCAGGCCTCCTTGTCGACCGCCGCATCCAGCACCACGTCGGCATGCCGGCCCAGGGTGGAGCCGGGGCGGCCGGTGATGGCGACCAGGGGCACGCCCATGCGCTTGATCAGCGGCAGGATGGCTGTCAGTTCCTCGCTCTCGCCGCTGTTGCTGATGGCCAGCACCGCGTCGGCCGGGGTGATCATGCCCAGGTCGCCGTGGCTGGCCTCGGCCGGGTGCACGAACATGGCCGGCGTGCCGGTGGAGGCCAGGGTGGCGGCGATCTTGCGGCCGATGTGTCCGCTCTTGCCCATGCCGGTGACCACCACCCGGCCGCTGCAGGCCAGCAGCAGGGCCATGGCGCGCACGAAGCTGCCGTCCAGCCGCCGGGCCATGGCACTGATCGCCTCGGACTCGATGTCCAGGGTCTCGCGCGCCATCCGGGCGGCGTGCTCGGGGTCGAAGTTCGGGGGCAGCAGCATGCGGCGGATTATCGCGCCCCCAGCCGCTAACATCCATGGCGTGAACTCCCTGGACATCACCCTGCTGTATCTGGTCGCGGCCGTCGCCGGGGTGGTGGCCTGCCGCCAGCTGCGCCTGCCGCCCATGCTGGGCTATCTGGTTGTCGGGGTGCTGATCGGCCCCCATGCGCTGGCGCTGGCCCAGAACTCCAGCGGGGTGCGCTACCTGGCCGAGTTCGGCGTGGTGTTCCTGATGTTCGTCATCGGCCTGGAGTTCAGCCTGCCCAAGCTGCGCGCCATGAAACGCCACGTCTTCGGCCTGGGCCTGTCCCAGGTGGTGCTGACGGTGCTCATCACGGCCGCCGCCTCGCTGGCCATGGGCCTGCTGCTGCCGCAGTGGTGGAACGTGTCCTGGCAGGTCGCCGTGGCCCTGGGCGGCGTCATGGCCATGAGCAGCACGGCCATCGTCATCAAGCT
>SBFS01000256.1 GCA_006227825.1 Burkholderiales bacterium
TGGTACACCAACTACCACAGCCAGAAAGGCCGCCAGCTGGCCGGCAATCCCTATGCCGCACTGCAGTTCCACTGGGTCGAGCTCGAGCGGGTGGTGCGCATCGAGGGCATCGTCGGGAAGGTCGACGAGGAGGAAAGCGACGCCTACTTCCACAGCCGGCCGCTGGACAGCCGGATCGGCGCGTGGGCCAGTCCCCAGAGCGAGGTCATCGAGAGCCGCGCCGTGCTGGTGACCAACGCCGCCAAATACGGTGCCCAGTTCATGCTCAGGCCCCCGCGCCCGCCGCACTGGGGCGGCTACCGCCTCAGGCCCGACACCTGGCAGTTCTGGCAAGGGCGCAAGAGCCGCCTGCACGACCGGCTGCGCTACACGGCCCAGGCAGATGGCAGTTGGCTGCGCGAGCGGCTGGCGCCCTGATCGCCGCGGTCTTCAGTCCGGCAGGCGTTCCACCACCTGACCGGCGAACTGTCCCGGCTCATGGTCCCGCACCATCTCCGGTGCGATCTCCTTGAGCGGAACCAGCACGAACGCCCGCTGCCACATGCGCGGGTGCGGCACGGTCAGCCGTGGGGAGTCGATGCGGGCGCTGCCATAGAGCAGCAGGTCCAGGTCCAGCGTGCGCGGGGCATTGCGGTACGGGCGCTGGCGGCCGGCGGCGTTTTCGATGGCCTGCAGGGCGGCCAGCAGGCCGGGCGCGGTCAGCGTCGTGGCCACCTCGGCCACGGCGTTGAGGTAGTCCGGGCCGCTGGCGTCGACGGGGGCGGTCCGGTAGAGGCTGGAGGCCTTGACCAGGCGGATGCCCGGTGTGTGGTCCAGGCATTCCAACGCGTCGCGCAGGGTCCGGGCCGCGTCGCCCAGGTTGGCGCCCAGCGCCACATGGGCGGTGACTTCAGGGCGCCCGCCGGTGGTCATCGTGTCAGTCGGCGACAGGTGCAGGGCCGCTCTCACCCCCACCCGCAGACCCCCCTCCTGCGGGCTTGCGGCGGCGACGGCGGCGCTTCCTGGCCGGGGCGGTGGCGCTGCCGTCCGTCTCGCCCGCCGTGCCAGCCTCGCCCGCCTCTGCGCCCTCTGCGCCCCCTGCCTCATCGGACACGCCTTCGCTGTCGGGGGCGAAGGCGCTGCCGTAGGACATGGTGCCAGACGTCGGGCCGCCTGTTTCCCTGAAGCGCGGATCCTCCACCGGTGCACCGGCAGCCGCCGCTGCGGCGTCGGTCTTCTTCACGCGGCGCACCTTCCCGCCACCCGTGCCCCTGGGCTGGTTGGCCTTGCGCTGGGCGTCCACCATGTCCTGCCGGTGGTCGTCGTCGGCGGTGCTGAAGGTCTCCCACCAGTGGGCCAGTTCCTCGTCCACCTCGCCGGTCTGGGCACGCAGGCGCAGGAAGTCGAAACCGGCCCGAAAGCGCGGCTGCTCCACCAGGCTGAACACGCCGCTGCCCACGCGCTTGTCGAAGCGCGGCTGCATCATCCAGATCTCGCGCATGTCGGCGCCAAGCTTGCCGCGGCCCGAGACGTCGCCGATGCGGGCGTCGAACACTTCGTCCACCGCGTCCTGCAGGGCCGAGAAAGGCGGTGGCGGACGCTGGTTGCCGCGCGGCTGCAGGCGCTGTTCCCAGCCCTTGCGCACGTCGGCCCAGAGCACGCAGGCGAGCAGGAAGCTGGGGGCCACGGGCTTGCCCTCGCCGACACGGCGGTCGGTGTCCTGCAGGGCCAGCCTGACGAAATCGTCGTCCGCGCGCTGCACCACCAGGTCGAGCAGCGGATAGATGCCCTGCGCCAGACCGGTTTCCCTGAGTGCCTCGATGCTGGCCAGCGCGTGGCCGGTCTGCAGCAGCTTGAGCATCTCGTCGAACAGGCGGCTCTGGGGCACGTCCCTGAGCAGGTCACGCGAGGCCACCATGGGCTCGCGCGTCCTGGCATCGAGCTTGAATCCGAGTGCCTTGAGCTTGGCGGCGAAGCGCACGGCCCGGATGATGCGCACCGGGTCTTCGCGGTAGCGGGTGGGCGCGTCGCCGATCATGCGCAGGGTCTTCTTCTGCGCATCGCGGATGCCGTGGTGGAAATCGACCACGACCTGGGTCTCGGGGTCGTAGTACATGGCGTTGATGCTGAAGTCGCGCCGCGCCGCATCCTGCTCGATCGGGCCCCACACGTTGTCACGCAGGACACGGCCGCTGGCGTCGACCGCGTGCTTCATGCCGGCCAGCTCTCCCTTGCTGGTGCGCTCGTTGCCGGCCACCTGCTCGGCATCGGCACTGTCGAGGTAGGCACGAAATGTCGAGACCTCGATGACCTCGTGCTCGCGCCCGCGGCCGTACACGACATGCACGATGCGAAAGCGCCGGCCGATGATGAAGGCACGTCGAAAGAGCCCCTTGACCTGCTCGGGCGTGGCATTGGTGGCCACGTCGAAATCCTTGGGGCGCAGGCCCAGCAGCAGGTCGCGCACCGCGCCGCCGACGATGTAGGCCTCGAAACCGGCCTGCTTGAGCGTGTGCACCACGTCGATGGCCCGCTGGTCCACCAGCTTGGGGTTGATGCCATGAACGCCAGCCGGCACGTCTTCGCGCTTGCCGAACTTCGCGGTCTTGCCGCGGCTGGCGGACTTGCCCAGCAGCTTGTCGATGAATTTCTTGATCATGCGGTTGTTCGGTCAGTCGAACAGGTTCAGCACGCGCCAGCCACGCTCGGCGGCAATGGCGCGCAGGCGGTCGTCGGGATTGGTGGCGACCGGTTCGTGCACCTTCTCGAGCAGCGGCAGGTCGTTGATGGAGTCGCTGTAGAAGGTGCTGTGCTCGACACGCGACCAGTCCAGGCCGCGCGCGGACAGCCATTGTTCCACACGCGCCACCTTGCCCTCCCGGAACGAGGGCACCCCCCGGATGGCACCGGTGGGGTTGCCGGCGGCGTCGCGCTCGAGATCGATCGCGATCAGCTCCTGGACGCCGAAGGCCTGCGCGATCGGTCGGGTGATGAACTCGTTGGTGGCGGTGACGATGAGCACCTGGTCGCCGGCGGCCCGGTGCCGGTGGACGAGATCGAGGGCCTGCGGCGTCAGTGCCGGGCCGATGACCTCGGCCATGAAGCGCCGGTGGGCGGCATCGGCCTTCTGCGGACCGTGTTCGGCCAGCGGCGCCACCGAGAAGCGGACGTACTCCTCGATGTCCAGGGTGCCGGCCTTGTACTGCTCGTAGAAGAGGTCGTTGGCACGGGTGTGGGTCTCGGCGTCGCGCCAGCCCAGGGTGACGGTGAACTGGCCCCAGGCGTGGTCGGAATCCAGCGGAATCAGGGTGTGGTCGAGGTCGAACAGGGCAAGGCGCATGGGTGCTATTCGTTTTCCAGCATCGACCTGATCAGCGGGATGGTGATGGCGCGCTGGGTGCGCAGGGCGTAGGCGTCGAGCTGGCCGAGCAGCATCATCAGGCTCGAGAGGTCGCGCGGGAAACGGCTGAGCATGTAGTCCATGACTTCGTCGCCCAGAAAGACGCCGCGCTCGTCGGCGGCCCGGCGCAGCACCGCGCGGCGCTCGGCCTCGCCAAGGGCGTGAAGCTGGAAGACATGCCCCCATCCGAGGCGGGTGCGCAGGTCCTCGCGCAGATGCAGGTCGGCCGGCGGACGGTCGGCCGTGGCCAGCACCCAGCGGGCCGGACCCTGTGCCGGCGCCTGCGCATGCACGAACCAGTTGAAGGCCGCCGCCTGCTGCTCGGCGGTGAACAGCTGCACATCGTCCAGCAGCACGACCTGCCACCGCTCGTCGAACTCACCGGGCTGGCGCCGGGAGGCATCCATCCAGCCAACCCCCGCGCCCTGCTCGCGCAGCGCCTCGCGCACCGCGTGCAGCAGGTGGGTCTTGCCGCTGCCGCCCTCGCCCCAGACGAGGGTGGGCACCGGTGAGCGCCTGGGGTTGCCGACCCACAGGCGCAGGTGCCCCAGCACGGCCTCGTTGCCGATGTCGATGAAGTTCTCGAGCGTGGGCACCGGCGCCAGACCGATGTCCAGCGCCATCTGCTTCATGGGGCCCTGGCCTGCGTTCATGCCGGGCCGTCCCCCGGCGGCAGGGCCGGTGGCGACGCCGGCTGTGCCGGCGCGTCGTCCAGGTACAGATCGCTGCCCAGGTAGCCGCGCTTGGCCCGGCGAAGGGCCACCAGCAGCACCGCACTGGCCGGCAGGGCCACCAGCACGCCGACAAAGCCGAACAGGTGGCCGAAAGCCATCAGGGAGAAGATGACCGCGATCGGGTGCAGGCCGATGCGCTCGCCCAGCAGCCGCGGCGTGATGTACATGCTCTCGACCACCTGGCCGATGATGAACACCACCGCCACCAGGGCAACCCCCAGCACGCTCTGGAACTGCAGCACCGCCGCCAGCAGGCCCAGGACCATGCCCAGGCCAAAGCCCAGGTAGGGAACGAACACCGCCAGCCCGGTGAACACGCCAATGGGCAGGGCCAGCTTGAGGCCCACCAGCGCCAGCCCCACGGTATAGAACACCGCCAGGATGCCCATGACCAGCAACTGGCCGCGCAGGTACTGGCCCAGCACCTCGTCGGTCTCGTCCAGGAAGCCCTGGACGGTCGACAGCCAGCGGGGCGGAATCAGGCGCTTGGCCCGCCCGACCAGCGGTCCCCAGTCCAGCAGGAGGTAGTAGGCCACGATCGGCGCCAGGATGAGGTTGCCGAACAGCGCGGCCAGCGCGCTGCCACCGATGCGAAGGGAGGACAGCAGGCCGCCGATGAGCTCGCTTTCGTGGCCCGAGACCAGCTCGCGCAGCCAGATGCGCACCTGGGCCACGTCGATCTGGAGATCCAGGCCGAACCGGGCCGCCAGCGGCAGCAGCACCTCGTTGAAGCGTTCCAGCAGGGCCGGGACCTGCTCCTTGAGCAAGGGTACCTGCTTGGTGATCACCGGCACGATCAGCAACATGACCAGCAGCAGCAGCAGCGACAGCAGGCCGATGGCCACCCCCGCTCCCAGCCAGCGCGGGATCCGGCGCGCGTGCAGGCGCTCGACCAGCGGATGCAGCGCGTAGGCCAGCACCGCCGCCAGCACGAAAGGCATGAGCACCGGCGCCAGCAGCGTCAGCAGCAGCCATGCGCCCAGCGCGATGCCTGCCCAGAGGGCAGCCCGGATCTGGTTGGGTGAGAAGGTCATGGCGTGGTGGATGGGGAAGCCTGGCCGGACGCAGCCACGCAAGGCTCTCCCGGGCAAACCCGTAAAATCGGTGTCAGATTCTAAGTCCGCCGACAGATTCCGCCCCGGGCGGTCGCCTGTGGCGTCCGTCTTCCTGACCTGCCGGGCCTCGCCCTCCCCCTCATGACGAGCACCACTCCCCTTTCCTACAAAGACGCCGGCGTCGACATCGATGCCGGAGACGCGCTGGTCGAGCGCATCAAGCCGCTGGCCAAGAAGACCCTGCGCGAGGGCGTGCTGGCCGGCATCGGCGGCTTCGGGGCCCTGTTCGAGGTGCCCGGGCGCTACCGGGAGCCGGTGCTGGTCAGCGGCACCGACGGTGTGGGCACCAAGCTCAAGCTGGCCTTCGAATGGAACATGCACGAGACGGTCGGCATCGACCTGGTCGGCATGAGCGTCAACGACGTGCTGGTGCAGGGCGCCGAGCCGCTGTTTTTCCTGGACTATTTCGCCTGCGGCAAACTGGATGTGGACACGGCCGCGGCCGTGGTCGGCGGCATCGCCAGGGGCTGCGAGCTGTCGGGCTGCGCCCTGATCGGCGGCGAGACGGCCGAGATGCCCGGCATGTACCCGCCCGGCGAGTACGACCTGGCCGGCTTCTGCGTCGGTGCGGTCGAGAAGTCGAAGATCCTGACCGGCAAGGACGTGAAGGCGGGCGACGTCGTGCTGGGCCTGGCCTCGCACGGCGTGCACTCCAACGGCTTCAGCCTCGTGCGCAAGTGCATCGAACGCGCCGGTAGCGACCTGCCCGCCACGCTGGACGGCCAGCCGTTCAAGCAGGCCATCATGGCCCCGACCCGCCTGTACGTGAAGAACGTGCTCGCCACACTGGCCAAGCACCCCGTCAAGGCCCTGGCCCACATCACCGGTGGCGGCCTGCTGGAGAACATCCCGCGCGTGCTGCCCGAAGGCACGGCTGCGCACCTGGTCAAGGGCAGCTGGCCGCAGACCGAGCTGTTCGCATGGCTGCAGAAGACCGCCGGCATTGACGACCTCGAGATGAACCGCACCTTCAACAACGGCATCGGCATGGTGGTGGTGGTCGACGCGGCCGAGGCCGCCGCCACCGCCGCCACCCTGCGCGAGCTGGGCGAGACCGTCCACGAAATCGGTGTCATCGCCCCGCGCGGCAACGGCGCGGCGGTGGTGGTGGCCTGAGGACAGCCCCGCCCGGTCACCCGGACCTCAGCGCAGCGCCGGCCGTGCTTCCCGGATGCGCTGCTGCAGGGCAAGATGGGCCGGCTGGCGCGGCCCCCCGATGCCGACGGCGCGGTCGATGGCATCCTGCGCCTCCTGCCACCGGCCTTGGCCGAGCAGCACCAGTGCCAGGTTGTGCCAGGCATCGGCGAAGTCCGGGTGCAGCCGGACAGCTTCGGCAAACGCATCCCGGGCGGCGCCGGGGTCCGAGAGCGCGTGGGCGGTGGTCCCCATGCCGAACAGAGCCACCCGGTCCCCGGGGCTGTGCCCGAGCAGCGCCTGCCAGCCCCGCCGGGCCGCTGCGGGGTTGACACGCTCCAGGGCCGCAACCGCCTCCGCCCATGTCTGCGCATCCAGGCCGGCGGGCATGTCCTGCGGCTGGACCGCCAGCACGGCCCAGTGCCCGCCGCGCGCCCACGTGCGCTCGAACACGGACAGGCGCATGCGCTGCCGCTCGGTGGTGCCCGAATGCAGAACCACCTCGCCGGCCGCACGGTCGTAGCCGACCATGACGGCGTAGTGCCACAGGGGCGAGGTCTCGAAGGCCAGGTTCTGCAGGACCAAGACCGGCCGTCCGGCGGCCAGCTGCTCCAGCAGGGCCGGCAGTCGCCCAGGCAGGCGGTAGGGAACCAGCCCGTTGCGGCGTGCCGCAGCCAGCATCTCCACCTGCAGGGCCCCCTGCCGGCCGGGCAGGTAGACCTGCGGGGTCAGCTCCTGCATGCCCAGGTCCAGGCCGGCCGCCTGCGCCACCATGGACAGGGATGCCGGCCCGCACAGGTGGTCGTCCTGGGCCACGAAGGGCACGTGGGCCAGGTCGGCGGCGGCCGGCAGCCCGGTGGGCCAGTCTTGCGCCAGGGCCCGTGTCTGGGGAGGGGCGGCACAGCCCGTCAGGAGGGCGGCACAAAGCAAGACCCCCGCCAGGGCGGGGGTCCGGGGCAGGCATGACCGCCGCAGGCTCACCGCACCGACCGGGTGAACGGGAACACCTTGGTGAAGCCGAGGATGTCGGTCACCAGCAGGATCACGAAGACCGTGAACAGGAGACCGAGAACGTCTCCGCCGGCGGGCACCTCGTCGACACGCTGGGCCAGCTGGGCCACCTCGGCATCGGACATGGCGCGCACGCGCTCGAGCGCCTCGTCGCCTGCGACACCGTGGCCCTCCAGGGCCTGCCGGACATCGTCACGGGCCAGGAAGTCAGCCACCTTGTCACGGGCTGCCTGGCCGCCGGCGTCGGCGACCACCTCCTCTGTGGAGATCAGGCCGGCCTGTGCGCGAACCGGCAGGGACACCAGGGTCAGTGCCGGCACGAGGGCGACGATCAGCAGTCGATGCAGGATGTTTTTCATCTTCATGGGGCGATGTTCCGTGTTGCGCTGGTCGGGATGCCAGACGGGCGCAGATGTTGGACCAAGTCGCAGCGGGCGTCAATCGACGCTTACACAGGGAAACAATCAGGCCTTCAGGGGCAGTCGCGCCGCAGTTCCTCCAGCCGGCGCCCGATGGCGTCGCGCTCGAGCGTGTCCTCGGCGTGTTCCACGAAGGTCTGCAGGTCCTGCACCGCCAGGCGGGCATCGCCCATCTCGGCCCAGGCCAGGCCCCGGTCGCGGTATTCGTCCCAGGCATCGGGCAGCAGGATGAGCAGGCGATCGAGCACCGCGATCAGGCGCAGCCAGTCCTCCTGGGAACGGTGGATTTCCTTGAGGTTGCGCAGCATGCGCGCCAGGATGTCGCGCGAGGCCGCGGGCTGCAGGTACAGCCCCACCGGCACATCGTAGTCATCGACCAGCCCCTGGCGCCGCTTGTAGGGCTCCAGCCGCTCGGAGAGGTCCTCGCGGCTGAGCGACTGCCCGGTGAAGGGGTCGATCACCACCTGCCCGGCCGGCAGGTTGACCTTGACCATGAAGTGGCCGGGGAAATTCACCCCACGGGCCTTCAGGCCGAGGCCCTGCGCCAGCTCCAGCCAGATCACCGCCAGGGTGATGGGGATCCCGCGGCGGGTGCGCATGACCGCGTTGAGGTAGCTGTTGTCGGGGTCGTAGTAGTTGTTGACATTGCCGCCGAAGCCCAGGTCGCGGAAGAAGAACTGGTTGAGCACCCGCAGCCGCTGCAGGGCGCCGGCGTCCTCGGGGCAGCGCCGGCGCAGCCGGGCCAGCATCTGGTCGACATCGCCCAGCACCTGTTGCACGTCCAGGTCGGGGTATTCGTCCTGGGCGATGGACGTCGCGGCCTCCAGCAGCGGCAGCCCCTCGTCATCCCCCACCAGCGACGCGAAGTAGGCCAGCGGCGTGGGTGCGGACGTGGGCAGGGCAAAAGGCATGGAGCGGGGTTCCGGTGGTTCGGTCAGGCAGGCGCTGCGCTCATTTTCGGACGAATTGGCGCAGATTCAAACCACCGAGCAGCAGGACCAGGAAATACACCGCAACGCCACCGACGACCGTCAGGGCAAGCAGGCCGACGCGGGCCAGAGCACGTGCCTGGAGTTCCAGCCAGGACACCTGGCTGGCCATGACCAGCAGGAAGATGGCCAGCAGCGCACTGGCCGCCACGACCTGCAGGGCAAAGCGGGGCCAGCCCGGCGACGGGCTGTAGGCGCCACGGCGCATCAGGCCCAGCAGCAGCCAGCCGGCGTTGATCATGGCACCCAGACCGATGGCCAGCGCCAGGCCGGCATGGGCCAGGTGCGGCACCAGGACGATGTTCATGCACTGGGTCAGCACCAGCACCACGATGGCGATGCGCACCGGGGTGCGGATGTCCTGACGGGCGTAGAACCCGGGCGCGAGCACCTTGATGGCCACCAGTCCCAGCAGGCCGGCCCCGTAGCCCATGAGCGCCAGCGCGGTCTGGTGGACGTCGGCGTCGGTGAAGGCACCATAGTGGTAGAGCACCGACACCAGCGGCCGGGCAAAGATCAGCAGCGCCACCGCACAGGGCACGGCCAGCAGCACCACCAGCCGCAGCCCCCAGTCCAGCAGCTCGCTGTAACGCCGCCCGTCGTCGGCCGCCTGGGCGGCCGCCAGCTGGGGCAGCAGCACCACCCCCAGGGCCACGCCGAGCATGGCGGTGGGAAACTCCATCAGCCGGTCTGCATAGGTGAGCCAGCTGACGCTGCCGGTCGCCAGATGGGAGGCGATCTGGGTGTTGATGAGAAGGGAGACCTGCGCCACGCTCACCCCCAGGATGGCGGGCAGCATCAGGGTCACCACGCGGCGCGTGCCGGGATGGACCCAGGCGGCGCGCACGGCCGACCAGCGCAGACCCACCCGCGGCAGCATGCCGATCCGTCGCAGCGCCGGAATCTGCACCCCCAGTTGCAGGATGCCGCCGAGCATGACGCCGCCGGCAAGCGCATAGATGGGCTGGATGCCCAGGCTGCCCAGCCAGGGCGCCCCGGCCCAGGCCGCCACGATCATGCTCAGGTTGAGCAGCACCGGCGTTGCTGCCGGCACGGCAAAGCGCTTCCAGGTGTTGAGGATGCCGGCCGCCAGCGCCACCATCGACATGAATCCGATGTAGGGGAACATCCAGCGGGTGAGCACCACCGCCGCCTCGAAGCCCTCGGGGTTCTTCTGCAGGCCCGACGCCATGGCCCAGACCAGGGCCGGGGCGGCGAGCACACCGATGACGCAGGTGACCAGCAGCGCCCAGGCCAGCACGGTGGCGATCTGGTCGACCAGTTCGCGGGTGGCGGCGTCGCCGTCCGTCTCGCGCGCGGCGGCCAGCACCGGCACGAAGGCCTGGCTGAAAGCGCCCTCGGCGAACAGCCGGCGCAGCAGGTTGGGGATGCGGAAGGCGACGTTGAAGGCGTCGGTCAGGGCGCTGGCGCCAAAGGTCGCGGCGATGAGCAGTTCACGCACCAGCCCGGTGATGCGCGAGGCCAGCGTCAGCAGCGACACCAGGGAGGCGGATTTGAACAGCGACACGGATGGAGTGTAAGAGAACCCCATGCGCCGCCTGCGGCGTATTCCCCCCTTCTGGCGCCTTCGGCTTGAAGGGGGGACGGCACCTGCAGCCCGGCAAAGCCGGCTCTGCGGTGCCCTGGACCCAAGGCCGCACCTGTGAAGGGGAGTCACCACATGGTAGAATGCTCGGCTTTGCTGGCAACATCTCCAAACACGTAAAGGATATTCACCATGGCAACCAAGCCGAAGAAAAAGAACCCGCGCCTGGCGTCGGGCCGCAAGCGCGCCCGCCAGGACGTCAAACTCAACGCCGCCAACAGCTCGCTGCGCTCGAAGTACCGCACGGCCGTCAAGAACGTCGAGAAGGCCGTCGTGGCCGGCGACAAGGACAAGGCCACCGAGCTGTTCGCCAAGATGCAGAAGGTCGTCGACACCATCGCCGACAAGGGCATCTTCCACAAGAACAAGGCTGCCCGCGACAAGAGCCGCCTCTCCGCCAAGGTCAAGACCCTGGCCACCGCCGCCGCCTGATCGGCCGGCCACCGGCCTGCCCCGGCAGGCCATCAGCCCGGACCCGGGTCTTCACCGACACCAGGTCCGCCGTTTGAAACGGTGCGCTGCCAGCAAAGCAAAAAGGAAAACCGCCGAGGTCGCCAGACCCGGCGGTTTTTTCATGGCCAGCGCCTCCACACGTGGTCAGGCCGATCTGCCCCCTGCGGACGGACCGGTCCGCTCAGCGCCTGAGGCTGCCCATCAGAGGATCACTGCACGGGGGGAGATACCCCTACCAGCGCCGACAGGAAAGCACGATCCTCGAAGAGCATCCTCATGCCGTTCTCAAGCGCACGGTTCAGGGCCAGTCTGGCGTTGTTGCCCGACATGAGCTGGATGTTGGGCTCCACCCCCTGCGCCACCAGTTGCCGGGCGTACCGGACCTCGCCCGTGCGGGCACGCACGGTGACCGCCATGTTCAGCTCGGCCACGGCATCTCCTGCGAAGAAGCCAGGCTTGTGGTCGTTGTAGAACCGCACCACATCGGCAACGATGGCCACCATCGCCGCATCGTCGGCACCGAGCCGGAAGCCGCGTACCTGGAGTTCCTGCTCGATGGCGCGCCGCACGGTGACGCTCACATCTTCGGCCGCCACGATCGGGGCCATCTCCATGCCGAAGGCGTTCTTCTTGCTGCTGACCTTGCTCTTGTCGCCGCGCAGGTCATTGACCCGGACGCCCACCGACACCTCGCTGGCGCCCGCAACGACGGCCACGTTCGGCTGCGCGCTGTACTGCAACTCGATGCGGTCGGTGGTCAGGGCACATCCGGACAGCACGATGACGGACACCAGCGAGCCCATGGCCATCGAACGTGTGCCTCTCGCCATCCTGCTTCTCCTTGTGGGCTTGAACAAAGATATCCCGGCTTGCCCTGCACAGGCAGACGAGCATAGCAGCACCGCGGTGCCACCGGTCGCGCCCAGATGCAGGCCGGACCCAGCCCCGTCACGCGAGAGACATGGGCACAAGCCACGCTTGATGAGGCGCCGTGCGACGCAGGTCCTGCAGTTGGGTATCGGGCTGGTGAAGGGCCTCGCCTCAGGTCCGGCTGGCCGGGTCCTGGGCCGGGCGATCGGGCAGCATGCAACCCTCGGACACCTGCAACTCGTTGTCCCTGGCGAAGTTCATGACGAAATCCCAGGCCATGGGTTCGGCCTCGCGCAGGTCGGTGTGGACGA
>SBFS01000150.1 GCA_006227825.1 Burkholderiales bacterium
CTGCGCGGCGCCACCGCCGGCTGGGTCACCGGCGTCACCCGGCCGGTGCACATCGGCCGCAGCACCCAGGTCTGGCAGATCGACCTGCGCAACGAAGCCGGCGAGCCCACCTGCGTCTCGCGCATCACGATGGCCGTGCTGGCGCCGCGCTGAAACGCCAGGCCAGGCCACACCTGCGGCCGGCCGGAAATTCCGCCTCGGTGTGACTATTTGCCGTCATCGGGCGCGATGCCCGGGCAAGGCGGGAAGCCGGCGTGTTGAAATCCCGGGCATGAACGCCCGCTCTGTCCACACCGACGCCGAACTGGATCGATACCTGGCCCTGATGGTCTCCGCGGAGGCCTCCGATCTCCTGCTGTCGGCCGGCAGCCCGGCCGCGATCAAGGTCCAGGGCGAGGTCAGCCGCCTTCCCGAACCGCCCCTGACCGCCACGCAGACCCGGTCGCTGGCCTACTCGGTCATGACGCAGGCGCAGGTGCACGAGTTCGAGTCCACGCTGGAATGCGATCTGGCCGTTGCCGTTGCGCCGCTGGGCCGGTTCCGCATCAATGTCTATCGCCAGCGCGGCGACGTGGCGATGGTCGTGCGGCACATCAACCCCAGGATCCCGACGATCGAATCGCTGAAGCTGCCGCCCGTGCTGCGCGAGCTGGCCATGCTCGAGCGCGGCCTGGTGCTGGTGGTGGGCGCCGCGGGGTCGGGCAAGTCGACCACGCTGGCGGCCATGCTGGACCACCGCAACCACCACGCCACCGGCCACATCCTGACGGTCGAGGATCCGATGGAGTTCGAGCACAGCCATGGCCGCTGCATCGTCGACCAGCGCGAGGTGGGTCTGGACACCATGGGTTTCGACGAGGCCCTGCGCCATGCCATGCGCGAGGCCCCCGATGTCATCATGATCGGCGAGATCCGCGACCGCGACACCATGAAGCACGCGCTGACCTATGCCGAGACAGGTCACCTGTGCCTCTCGACCCTGCATGCCAACAACGCCAACCAGGCGATCCAGCGCATCCTGAACTTCTTTCCCGAGACCGCACACCAGCAGGTCCTGCTGGACCTCTCGCTCAACCTCAAGGGCGTGGTGGGTCAGCGCCTGATCCGGGGGGCCCGCAACCGGCTGGTGCCGGCCGTCGAGGTCATGCTGCATTCACCCTACGTGGCCGACCTGATCCTCAAGGGCCAGACCGGCGGCCTCAAGGACGTCATGGCCAGGAGCAACGAGCTGGGCATGTGCACCTTCGACCAGTCGCTCTACGACCTGGTGCTGCGGGGCGAACTGAGCGCCGAGCAGGCCATCGAACAGGCCGACTCGCGCACCGACCTGTCGTTGCGCATCCGCCTGCACGGCGGCCGCTTGCCGCAGACCGGCGGCCTGCGCGTGGCGGGCTGAGCCGCCAGCAGCCCGGCGCCGCGCCAGGTCAGGGGGCGCGCTCGCAGCGGCCCTGGCCCTCGGCCAGCCCGCGAAAGTCGCTGTGCCAGGACTGCAGCGCCACGTCGACCTGGATGCGCTCGTTGTCCAGCGACGTCATGATCAGGTTCCCATCGACAGCAAAGCTGTACACCGGCACGCCGTCGATGCGGACGGCCCTCACGGCCCGGTCGTCGTGATCGATCTCGACGGCCCGGCTCCAGACGGTGCGGGCGGGCTCGTACACGGCCTCGCAAAGCAGGCGGACCTGGGTGACCTGGGCGGCTGCCGCCCCGGCCGACAGGCCGATGGCCGTGGCCAGGGCGGCCCGGGGCAGCCACGCAAGCGGGCCGCCGCTCAAGCGGACGCCTCCCTGCCCAGACGCTCGCTCTTCCAGTAGACATCGTCGCCACCGTCCATGCGGTTGAGCACGCGCGCCAGCACGAACATCAGGTCGGACAGGCGGTTGAGGTACTGGCGCGGCGCGTCCTTGATCGCCTCCTCGTTGCCCAGCGCCACCACGGCGCGCTCGGCCCGGCGTGCCACCGTGCGGCAGACATGGGCCTGGCTGGCCGCGCGCGTGCCCGCCGGCAGGATGAACTCCTGCAGGCGGGGCAGCTGCTCGTTGTAGGTCGCCAGGGCCTCGTCCAGTGCCAGCACCGCCCCGGGCTTGAGCAGCTCGAAACCCGGAATGGACAGCTCGCCGCCGAGGTTGAACAGCTGGTGCTGGATCTCGACCAGCAGGGTGCGCACATCCGCGGGCATGGGCTCGCACAGCAGCAGGCCGATGTGCGAGTTGAGCTCGTCGACATCGCCCATCGCATGCACCCGCAGGCTGTTCTTGGAGACACGGGTGTTGTCCCCGAGTCCGGTGGTGCCGGCATCGCCGGTGCGGGTCGCGATCTGGGTGAGGCGGTTGCCCATGGCAGGTCCTGAGGGTCGAGCGTGAACGGGAAGGCCGATTATCGGCCACCGGTCCGGGCCGGGTGCGAGTCCCCGGCCCCCAACCCCACAACCGGCAGGTGTCGCTGCCCGCAGGTGCCATCCGGGGCCTGCGGGGGTAAACTGCCACGCAGCACAAGCTGCCTGTGGAGACAACCATGAACGCCCCCGCCGATCACGCCCACCTCGCTCCCGAACTCCACCTGCGCGAGGTGCCCGTCGCGCTTGTCGAGGCGCTGCAGCAGCGTTTCGGCGCCCAGTGCTCGACCGCGCTGGCGGTGCGCGAGCAGCACGGACGCGACGAGTCCATCTTCGACGTGCCGCCGCCGTCTGCCGTGGTGTTCGCCGAGTCCACCCGGGACGTGGCCGACGCGGTCAAGCTGGCCGCGCAGCACAAGGTGCCGGTCATTCCCTTCGGTGTCGGCTCCTCGCTCGAGGGTCACCTGCTGGCCATCCAGGGGGGCATCAGCATCGACGTCAGCCGCATGGACAAGGTGCTGGCCATCCATGCCGAGGACCTGACCGTGACGGTCCAGCCCGGCATCACGCGCAAGGCGGTCAACGAAGCCGTGCGGCATGAAGGCCTGTTCTTCCCCATCGACCCCGGTGCCGATGCGTCCATCGGGGGCATGACCGCCACCCGCGCCAGCGGCACGAACGCGGTGCGCTACGGCACCATGCGCGAGAACGTGCTGGCGCTCGAAGTCGTCACCGCCCGGGGGGATGTGATCCGCACCGGTACCCGGGCCAAGAAATCCTCGGCCGGCTACGACCTGACGCGGCTGATGGTGGGCAGCGAAGGCACGCTGGGCATCGTCACCGAGGTCACGCTGCGCCTCTACCCGCTGCCCGAGGCCATCTCCGCGGCCATCTGCTCCTTCCCGACCATCGAGGCGGCGGTGCGCACCGTCATCCAGGTCATCCAGATGGGCGTGCCGATCGCCCGCTGCGAGCTGATCGACGCCAACACCGTGCGCATGGTCAACGCCCACAGCAAGCTCGGGCTGCGCGAGGAACACATGCTGCTGATGGAGTTCCACGGCTCGCCCGCCAGCGTGCAGGAGCAGGCCGAGACGGTGCAGGACATCGCCCGCGAGTTCGGCGGCAACGACTTCGAGTGGGCGACCACACCCGAGGAACGCACCCGCCTGTGGACCGCGCGGCACAACGCCTACTTCGCGGCCATCCAGAGCAAGCCCGGCTGCCGCGCCATCAGCACCGACACCTGCGTGCCGATCAGCCGCCTGGCCGACTGCCTGCTCGACTCGGTGGCCGAGGCCGACGCCAGCGGCATCCCCTACTTCCTGGTCGGCCACGTGGGCGACGGCAACTTCCACTTCGGCTACCTGATCGACCCGGCCAACCCGCAGGAGCACCGCCTGGCCGAGCAGCTGAACCACCAGCTGGTCTCGCGGGCGCTCAGCCTCGAAGGCACCTGCACCGGGGAACACGGGGTGGGTCTGCACAAGATGGACTTCCTGCGCCGCGAGGCCGGCGATGGCGCCATCGGGATGATGCGCACCATCAAGCAGGCCCTGGACCCGGACAACATCCTCAACCCGGGCAAGATCTTCAGCCTGTGAGCGCTGCGCCCCGCCGCCCGGCGGGCTGCGTTTGCGGCGGCGCGCGCAGGGGGTTCAACGCCCGCCGCGCAACCGGTCGATCAGGCCGTTGAGCTCGTCGAGCGAGCCGAACCGGATGGCCAGTTCGCCCATGTCCTCGACGCGGCCATGGCGCTTGACCCGCTTCTTCACCCGCACCTCCACCTCGGCCGTCAGCAGGTCCGACAGCTCTTCCTCGACCCGGCGGATGTCGCGGGACTTTTCCTTCTTGGGTTTCTGCGGCACCAGGTTGAATTCGGCACTGAGCTTCCTGACCAGGTGCTCGGCCTCGCGCACCGACAGCTTGCGGGCCGCGATCTGGTTGGCCGCCGTGATCTGGGCCACCTTCTCCAGCGCCAGCAGGGCGCGGGCGTGACCCATGTCGATGTCCCCGGCCATCAGCATGGTCTGCACCGGTTCGGCCAGCTGCAGCAGGCGCAGCAGGTTGCTGGCGGCGCTGCGCGAACGGCCCACCGCCTGCGCGGCCTGCTCATGGGTCAGGCCGAACTCCCTGACCAGCCGCTGCAGGCCCTGCGCCTCCTCCAGCGGATTGAGGTCCTCGCGCTGCATGTTCTCGATCAGCGCCATGGC
>SBFS01000008.1 GCA_006227825.1 Burkholderiales bacterium
CAGGACAACCACAGCCGCAGCGCCCGGGGCGTGCTGCGCGGGCTGCATTACCAGATGCCGCCGCACGCCCAGGGCAAGCTGGTGCGGGTGGTGCGCGGCGCGGTGTTCGACGTGGCGGTGGACATCCGCCGGGGTTCACCCACCTTCGGCCGCTGGGTGGGGGTCGAGCTGAGCGAGGACAACCAGCGCCAGTTCTGGATTCCGCCGGGCTTCGCGCACGGCTTCCTGACGCTGACGGACACGGCCGATTTTCTCTACAAGACCACGGACTATTACGCTCCCACCCACGAGCGCTGCATTGCCTGGAACGACCCGGACATCGGCATCGAATGGCCTCAGACGGGATCCGAGCCCCTGCTGTCGGGCAAGGACGCCCAGGGCCTGCGGCTGGCGCAGGCGGACACCTTCGGCTGACCCGGCCCGGGGTCAGGCCTTGGGGCCGCTGTCCATGCGGTCCTCGGCGGCCAGCCCTGCGTAGATGCCGCCGCGGGCCATCAGCTCCTGGTGGGTGCCCTGCTCCGCCAGACGGCCGCGGCTGAGGACAATGATCTTGTCCACCTTGCGGATGGCGCCCAGGCGGTGGGTGATGATGAGCGTCGTGCGGTTGCGCGAGAGGTGCTCCAGCGCGTCCTTGATGTAGACCTCAGAGTCCGGGTCGAGTGCCGAGGTGGCTTCGTCCAGGATGATGATGGGCGCATCTTTCAGGAAGGCACGGGCGATGGCGATGCGCTGGCGCTGCCCGCCCGACAGCAGCGAGCCGTTGTCGCCCACCGGCGAGTCCAGACCCTGCGGCATCCGGCTGGCGAATTCGTCCACATGCGCCAGGCGCACGGCCTCGGCCAGCGCGGCCTCGGTCACGTCGGGTTGCCCGAAGCAGATGTTCTCCCTGATCGAGCCCGACACCAGGAAATTGTCCTGCGAGACGAACGCGATCTTGGAGCGCAGGGTGCGCAGCGGCAGGCTGCGGATGTCGCGCCCGTCGATCAGGATGCGGCCCGAGCTGACTTCATAGAAGCGGGGCAGCAGCTTGGCGATGGTGGACTTGCCCTCGCCCGACCGCCCCACCAGGGCCACGATCTGGCCCTGCCGGACCTCGAAGCTGACATCCTGCAGCACCGGTTCGGCATCCGGCCGGTAGCGAAACGACACCTGCTCGAAGCGCAGGTCGGCCGAGCGCAAGGGCGTCTGGTCCGAGCCGGTGTCGGCCTCGGGCTCCAGGTCGAGGTAATCGAACAGCACCTCGGCCGAGCCGATGCCCCTCTGCAGCGAGCTGTAGACCTCGGTCAGGTCCTTGATGGGCTTGACCAGCATGGAGACGGCCAGCAGGAAGGCGATGAACTCGCCCGCCGACATGGTGCCGCCGGTGACCGGGTTGAGCGCCAGCCAGATGAGCAGCGCCAGCGCCAGGGACACCATCATCTGGACCAGCGGCGAGCTGACCGCCTTGACCAGGTCCATCTTGCGCGCCTGCCGGCGAAAGAGGTCGCTGGCAACCCGGAACTTCTCGCGCATGGGCTGCTGCGTGCCGAAAATGCGGATCTCGCGAAAACCCCTGATCGACTCGCTGGCCGACTGGATGATCTGGCCCTGGGAGTTGATCATCTTGCGGGTGATGCGCCGGAAGGTCTTGCCGGTCAGGGCGGCCAGCCACCCGATCAGGGGCGCCACCAGCAGGAAAACGGTGGCCAGGCGCCAGTTGAGCCAGAAGATGTAGCCCAGCAGCCCCAGCACGTAAAGGCCTTCCTGCAGGATCACCTTCAGGGACGTGGTCACCGAGTCGGCCACATTGCCCACCCCGTAGGTGACCTTGGTGATCAGCTCGCTGGACTCCATGTCGTCGTAGCGGCGCGCCGGCATGGCCGAGAAGGTGTCGTACAGCCGCAGCTGCAGGTCGTGCACCAGCTCCTTGCCCACGCTGGCCAGCGAGTAGGACCCCATGAAGCTGCCGACACCGCGCGCGGCGAACAGGGCCACGATCAGCGCCGGAAAGAACAGCTCGCGGCGCTCGCCGGCCTGGATCGAGTCGATCAGCAGCTTCATGACGTGCGCGAAGGCGGCGTTGCTCAGGCCGTAGATCAGGAACCCGACGAAAGACAGCACGAAAAGCAGCCAGTGCCGCCTGGCGTAGGACAGCAGGCGCCAGTAGGTGGCGGTCGCGGAGGGCCTGACCCGGCTGGGGAGGGGACTGGGTTTCACGAGCGGGACCGAACGGGATGCCGAAGCTGCGATTGTGGCAGGTGACGGCGGGCCACTGCCCCGGCGCGCCATCGGAGCGGGAAACAGGTGCTTACAACTGTACGGGGTATCTGGCCGGCACGTAAGCCGGGATTGAGATAATTGATGGATGATTTCTGGCACCCAAGGTAGCCAGGACAACTCAGGGAATCGCACCATGCACGTCAACGACGGCACCCGCTTCACAAGCGCCAGAATCACGCCCGAACGGGCGACCCCGTCGGCTGGGCAACACGCGCCCCGCACAGAACTGGCTCCCTGATGCAAACCCACTCCGCCCACCCGGTGAGCATGGCCACAGGCCTGTGGCTTCACCGTGAACTGATCATGGCGCTGGTGCGCAGGGAAATCGTGGGCCGCTACCGCGGCTCCGTCATGGGCCTGCTGTGGTCCTTCTTCAACCCGGTGCTGATGCTCGCGGTCTACACCTTCGTGTTCAGCGTCGTCTTCAAGGCGCGCTGGACCGGAGGCAGTGAGTCCAGGGTGGAGTTCGCGCTGGTCCTGTTTTCAGGCCTGATGGTCTTCAACATCTTTGCCGAATCCATCAACCGGGCACCCGGACTGGTGCTGGGCAACGCCAACTACGTCAAGAAGGTGATCTTTCCGCTGGAGATACTGCCCGTGGTCACCCTGGGCGCCAGCGGCTTCCATTTCCTGATCAGCTTTGCCGTCTGGCTGGTCTTCTACCTGCTCTTCTTCGGCATCCCTCCAGCCACGCTCCTGTGGTTGCCCCTGACCCTGCTGCCACTGCTGCCGATGACGCTGGGGCTGAGCTGGCTTCTGGCTTCACTGGGCGTCTACCTGAGGGACGTGGCCCAGGTGGTGGGTGTCCTGACCACCATCCTGATGTTCATGTCGCCCATCTTCTATCCCATCCAGGCATTGCCCCAGGACTTCCAGTTCGTCATGCAGCTCAGTCCGCTCAGCGGCATCATCGAGCAGGCCCGCAACGCCATGATCTGGGGACAGGGCATCGAATGGGAAGTCTGGTCGGTACAGATGCTGCTGTCCATGGCCGTGGGCTGGTGCGGCTTTGCATGGTTCCAGAAGACGCGCAAGGGTTTTGCCGATGTCATCTGAGTCCGTGGTTCGGGCCGACGGGCTCAGCAAGTGCTACCAGATCTACGAGAAGCCCCACCACAGGCTGCTGCAGATGCTGCTGGGACGCTTCGGTCGGCGCTACTACCAGGAGTTCTGGGCGCTTAGGGACATCAGCTTCGAGGTGGGCCGCGGCAAGGTGGTGGGCATCCTCGGCAAGAACGGTGCGGGCAAGTCGACCCTGCTGCAGATTCTCTGTGGCACCCTGGCGCCCAGCGCAGGATCGGCCCGGGTCAATGGCAGGGTCGCCGCCCTGCTCGAACTGGGCGCCGGCTTCAACCCGGAGTTCACCGGGGTCGAGAATGTCTACATGAACGGACAGATCCTGGGCATGTCACGGCAGGAGATCGAAGCCAGGCTGCCCGCCATCGAGGCTTTTGCGGACATCGGCGACTTCGTCCATCAACCCGTCAAGACCTACTCCAGCGGGATGTTTGCCCGGCTGGCGTTCGCCGTATCGGTTCATGTGGACCCGGACGTCCTGATCGTCGACGAGGCGCTGAGCGTGGGCGACTCATGGTTCCAGCACAAGTCGATGGCCAGGATGCGCGAACTGATGTCGCGCGGATGCACCGTGCTTTTCGTGAGCCACTCGATCGACTCGGTGCGTGCTCTCTGCGACGAAGTCATCTGGCTCGAAGCAGGCCGCATCAGGATGCAGGGCGACGTCACGACGGTCACCAATGCCTACATGAACGATGTGTTCATCGAACAGAACCGCATCACGTTGGAAACACTGGGAGCGGAGGACAGTGCCCCTGCTGGAAAAAAGCCCGAGCCCGATGCCGGAACGGCACCACCCGTACCGGCCGAGGAGGAACGCCTGCGTTCCGCTGCGACGCAGGTGGATGGCGCCCAGGTCCTGCAGGTTCTGGCAGCGACGGTCCGCAACAGCAAGGGTGCAGCCACCGAACACCTTGAACAGGGAGAAGCCTTCTCGCTCGATTTCACCGTGCGCTTCCTCAAGTCCGTCAGGAACATCAGTGTGGGCTTCCTGATCAAGGACCAGTTCGGGCAGGACCTCACCGGGGAAAGCATCTTCAACACCTACAGGCGCAGCCTCGACTTCGAGGCGGGTCAGACGGTGTGCTTCAGCTTCTCGTCCACCATGATGCTGCGGGGCGGCCAATCGTACTCGGTGGCCCTGCGCATCAACCAGGTCACGCAGTGGAACCGCAGTGACAACATCGTCGTGTATGCCGATGAGCTGGC
>SBFS01000031.1 GCA_006227825.1 Burkholderiales bacterium
CGAAGAACACGCCGTCCACGCCCTCGGTCCCGGCAATGGCCTCGAGGTTGTTCACCGCGGTCACGGTCTCGGCCTGCACCAGCAGGCACATCTGGCCGTTGGCCTGGTTGAGGTAGTCGTCCACCTGGTTCCAGCGTGCGGCGCGCGCCAGTGCTGCGCCCATGCCGCGGATGCCTTCGGGCGGATAGCGCATGGCCTGCGCCATGAGCGCGGCCTGTTCGGCCGTGTCGACCATCGGGATCAGCAGGGTCTGCGCGCCGATGTCGAGGTATTGCTTGACCAGGGCCACGTCCGCCTGCACCGCGCGCACGACGGCGTGGGTCTTGCCGTACGGCGCAATGGCGCGCAATTGTTCCAGCGCGCTGCGCGGGTCATTGGGCGCGTGCTCGCCGTCGATCAGCAGCCAGTCGAAGCCGCAGCCGGCCAGGGCCTCGGCCACGTCGGGCGAGGCGAATCCGACCCAGCAGCCGATCTGGGGCTTGCCGGCCTGGAGGGCGTCACGGAAGGTGTTCTGGGGGATCTTCATGGTGTGTCGGGATAGAGCTGCTTCATCTGGCCCATGAGGCGCGTGAGGCCCATGAGCGCGTCCATGTTGGGTGTGGCTTCACCCAGGTGCCGGCCGATCTCGCGCACGGCGCCAACCAGCGCGTCGAGCTCGATGGGGCGGCCGGCTTCCACATCCTGCAGCATCGAGGTCTTGAAGGAGCCGAGCTTGCGCGTGACGGCGTGGCGATCTTCGGGGCTCTGGTCGATGGGGATGCCGATGCGCGCGCCGATGGCCTTGGCTTCCAGCATGATGGCGCTGACAAAGCCGCGCACGAGAGGGTCGTCCAGGATGCGATCGCAGGGCGCGCCGGTGATGGCCGAGATGGGGTTGATGGTCATGTTGCCCCAGAGCTTGAACCAGATGTCGCGCTGGATGCGCTCGGACACGGTGACACCGAAGCCGGCCTGCGCGAGCAGCCCGGCCACGGCCTGCACGCGCGGGCTCACGCCGCCGGCCGGCTCGCCGATGATGAGCTGGTTGTTCCTGATGCGCTCGATGCGCGCGGGCTGCGGCGCGGCGGCGCTGGCGTGTACCACACAGCCGATGACCTGAGACGTGGGGATGTTCGCGGCCGTGACGCCGCCGGGGTCGACGGTGTGGAGCTGGAGGCCCGCCGCCTCGCCGGGCAGGCCGTCGAAGAACCACCAGGGCACGCCGTTCATGGCGACCAGCACAGTGGTTTGCGGGCCCATGAGCGCACGCACCGCGGGCGCGACGGCGGGCATGGCCGGACCCTTGACCGAGACGATGACCAGGTCCTGCACACCCAGGCTCGCCGGGTCGTCGCTGGCGTGGACGGGCACGGTGTGCTCGGCACCATCGGCATCGATCCAGGCGATACCGCGCTCGCGCAAGGCCCGCAGGGTCTCGCCACGGGCCACAGCCGAGAGCTGGATCTGGCCGGCGGGGATGCGAGAACCGAGCCAACCGGCGAAGAGGCCTCCGATGGCGCCGACGCCGACGATGGCCACTTTCTGAAGGGTCATGGAATTCATGAGCGGTAGCCCGGGTCGATGCGGTCGATCTGGCGCTGCATGGCGGCAAACGAATCTTCGCCGGCGCCGAACCTGGGGTTGAAGTTGAGCGAGTCTCGCACACAGCCCTCGAGCACGGGCACCGGAATCTGCCGCTGCTTGCCCAGCGCGGCCGAGGCCACCTGGATCTCGCAGGCGCGCTGCACCAGCCACATCAGGTTGAAGGCCTGGGCCAGCGTGTGGCCGATGACAACGGGGCCGTGGTTGCGCAGCAGCAGCACACGCCTGTCGCCCGCGCTGGCCAGGATGCGCGCCCCCTCTTCGCGGTGCACGGTGATGCCCTCGAAGTCGTGGTAGGCCACCTGGCCCCAGAGCTGGGCGGCGTAGAAGTTGGTGAAGCTCAGGCCCTCTTCGCTGCAGCACACGGCCATGGTCGGTGTGGTGTGCACATGCATCACGCAGTGCGCGTCGGGCAGGGTGGCGTGGATGGCGCCGTGGAAGGTGAAGCCGGCCGGGTTGATGGGCCAGTCGCTGCTGCCGATGGTGTTGCCATGGACATCCACCTTCACCAGGTTGGACGCGGTGACCTCGGTGTAGTGCAGGCCGAAGGGGTTGATGAGGAAATGTTCCTCAGGACCGGGGACTCTCAGAGAGATGTGGTTGTAGATCAGCTCGGCCCAGCCAAGATGGGCAAAGATGCGGTAGCAGGCGGCGAGCTGCACGCGGGCCTGCCATTCGGCGTCGCTGAAGCGGGCGGGTTTGAGGAAGGCGTCTGACATGTCGGGTCTCCGTCTGGCTCGGTCAGATGAACTTGAAGCGCAGGCAGCCCAGCGGTCCGTAGTCCGCCTCGAACAGGTCACCCGCTTTCGCCGCCACCGGCCGCGTGAAGCTGCCGGCCAGCACGATCTCGCCGGCCTCCAGGCTTTCGCCCCAGGGCGCCAGCTTGTTGGCCAGCCAGGCGATGCCGATGGCCGGGTCGCCCTGCACCCCGGCGGCCAGGCCCGTCTCTTCGACCGCGCCGTTGAGCCGCAGGACGGCACCGCACCAGGGGCGGTTGGTGCTGCGCGGGTCGGCCCTGAAGGCCGGGTCGCCCGCGCCGATCACGATGCCGGCGTTGGCCGCGTTGTCGCTGATGGTGTCGAAGACCTTGCGCATGGCCCTGGTGTGACGGTCGAACTGCTCGATGCGCGCGTCGATGATCTCGATGGCGGGGGTGATGTGGTCGGTGGCGGCCAGCACGTCTTCCACCGTGACATCCGGTCCGGCCAGCGGCTCCTTGAGCACGAAGGCCAGCTCGACCTCGACGCGCGGGGCGATGAAGTTCTGCGCCGGTATCTCCAGCACCTCGCCCGCCCTGGCAACGTAGAGCATGTCATCCAGCAGGGTACCGTAGTCGGGCTCGTCGATCTGGCTGCTGATCTGCATGGCCCGGCTGGTCAGGCCGATCTTGTGGCCGATGACCTTCTTGCCGGCGGCCTTCTCCAGCTCGACCCAGGCGCGGCCGATGCGGTAGCCGTCCTCGATGTCCATGCCGGGGTGGCGTCTGGAGAAGTGCTCCACCGGCGTGCGGGTCTCCCGGGAGCGCCGCAACTCGGCGGCAAGCTGCTGGACGAGGGCGTCGTCGAACATGGTTTACGGCCTGTTGAAAAGCGGGTGCAGGGAACTGTTCTTGGCGTCGAAGACTTCATCGCCTTCGTCGACCTGCACCGTGATGCCGATGGGGCGGCGCGCGAGCTGTTCGGCAAAACGCTCCTTCACGACGGCGTTGAGCGCCTCGCCCACACGCTGGTGCACGATGGCGCTTCGGCCCCTGGCCATGCGCACATTCATGTAGACGAAGGCATAGTCTTCGCCCAGGCCGGCGGCCTTGCCCGCCTCACCCCCGTCGGCCACAGAGAAATGCGTGGCGGGATAGGCGAGCACGCGTGTGCCGCCCGTGGGGAAGACCTGGCGGTCCTGTTCGTCGCGGACGGCCAGCATGGCGTCGGCGAGCGCGCGGCACAGGCCGCCCATGTCGACGCCGCCGCGGGCGGCGGGCCTGTCGAGGTTGGGGGTGTAGAGAACGACGAGGTGTGGCATGGGATTCTCGCCGTCAAAGGCGGGTCGCGACCGAGGTGTAGCCGTCGGCGCGCGAGGCCACCGGCTGGGGAATGGCCGAGCCGCTGACCGGCAGCACGGGCAACAGGGCGTTCATCTGGCCCGTGCCCGATGCGCCGAAATAGGGCGTGACGACTTCGGCCCGGCCGGTGTATTCGCTCCAGCCCAGAACGCCAAGCATCATCGCGGTGTCGTGCATGAAGCCTTCACCGTGGCCCTTGACTGCGTACTCGGGCAGCATCTCGCAAAAGGCCTTCCACTCGCCGGCCTGCCACATGCGGATGACCTCGTGGTCCAGGTGTTCAAGAAAGGGGCTCCAGACCTTGAACGCGAACTCGGGCGCCAGGCCGTTCTGCGCGAAGCGGTGGCTGAGCGACCCGCTGGCCAGGAAGGCGACGGTGCCGTCGTGGTGGTCTTCCACCGCCTTGCGCATGGCCCAGCCCAGGCGCGCGCTGTCGCTCAGGTAATGCGAGGTGCACAGGGCCGAGACCGAGACCGCCTTGAAGTGCTTGTCTGCGTTCATGTAGCGCATGGGCACGAGGGTGCCGTACTCGGGAGCGAGGGTGGTGGCGTGGTGGGCCTGGGTTTCGACCCCGTGTTCGTTGGCCACCCTGGCCAGCAGTTGCCCCAGTTCGGGGTTGCCGGGTATGGCATAGGGCATGTTGCTGATGAAGTGCGGCAGTTCGTTGCTGGTGTAGGTGCCTTCCCAGTGCGGGGCGCAATTGATGTGGTAGTTGGCGTTGACCAGCCAGTGGGTGTCGAACACGACGATGGTGTCGACGCCGAGCTCCTTGCAGCGGCGCGCGATCTCCCTGTGGCCGTCGATGGCGTCCTGGCGGGTGCCTTTGCGGGGGCCGTCGAGTTCGCTGAGGTACATCGAGGGGACATGGGTGATCTTGCCGACCAGTGCTACTTTGCCCAT
>SBFS01000081.1 GCA_006227825.1 Burkholderiales bacterium
TGCTGGATCACCCACACCAATGCGCGCACCCACGAGATCATCCGCTCCGGTTTCGACCGCAGCCCGATGTTCACCGGCAAGATCGAGGGCGTGGGGCCGCGCTACTGCCCGAGCGTGGAGGACAAGATCAACCGGTTTGCCGACAAGGACAGCCACCAGATCTTCCTGGAGCCCGAAGGTCTGACGACCCACGAGGTCTATCCGAACGGCATTTCGACCAGCCTGCCGTTCGACATCCAGTACGCCCTGGTGCGCAGCATGCCCGGGCTGGAGAATGCCCACATCCTGCGTCCGGGCTATGCGATCGAGTACGACTACTTCGATCCGCGCTCGCTGAAGTCCAGTTTCGAGACCCGGCAGATCCGGGGGCTCTTCTTTGCCGGCCAGATCAACGGCACCACCGGGTACGAAGAGGCGGCTGCCCAGGGCTTGTTCGCCGGGCTCAATGCCGCCCTGCAGTGCCAGGGCAGGGACGCCTGGCTGCCGCGCCGCGACGAGGCTTACCTCGGCGTGCTGGTGGACGACCTGATCACCAAGGGCGTGACCGAACCGTATCGCATGTTCACCAGCCGGGCCGAGTTCCGTCTGCAGCTGCGCGAGGACAACGCCGACATGCGCCTGACCGAGCAGGGGCGGACCCTCGGTCTTGTCGACGACGCCCGCTGGGACGCCTTCTGCCGAAAACGCGACGCGGTTTCACGTGAAACCGAGCGCCTGAAGTCGACCTGGGTGAACCCCCGCATCCTCGAGGCGGCCGAGGCCGAGCGGGTCCTGGGCAAGGCCATCGAACGCGAGTACAACCTGTTCGACCTGCTTCGTCGTCCGGGGGTGGGCTACGCCGACCTGATGGGCATGGGCGAAGGGCGCTGGGCCCCGGTGTCCAGGGACGGCGACCCCGATGTCCGCCCCGTGGTTTCACGTGAAACACTGGGTGACCTGCACGGCCCGGTGGTCGAGCAGGTGGAGATCGCCGCCAAGTACTCGGGCTACATCGACCGGCAGAAGGACGAGGTGGAGCGTGCTGCCCACTACGAGGGCCTCAGGTTGCCGGCAGAACTCGACTACCACCAGGTGTCGGCCCTGTCGATCGAGGTGCGCCAGAAGCTCGACCGGCACCGGCCGGAGACCCTGGGGCAGGCGTCGCGCATTTCCGGCGTGACGCCGGCGGCCATTTCGCTGCTGCTGATCCACCTGAAGAAGGGCGGCTACAAGGGTTTTGCCCGTCGCGAGACCGAGGCCGCATGAGCGTCGCGCGGCCGCTCCGAACACGCTCGGTCCCGAAGTGCGCTGCATGGAGTGAGGTCCGGTGAGCGCCTCTGACCTCAGGCAGGCGCTGCTGGCCGGCTTGCGTGAGCTCGGTCTGAGCCTGTCGGATGCCCAGGTGGACCAGTTGCTGGCCTACCAGGACCTGATCGCCAAATGGAACAAGGTCTACAACCTGACGGCTGTGCGCGACCCTCGGGAGATGCTCACGCACCACCTGCTGGACAGCCTGGCCGCCGTGGCGCCGTTGCTGCGCCACACCGGTGGCCGACCGGCGCGCTTGCTGGATGTGGGTTCGGGCGGCGGGCTGCCGGGGGTGGTGATCGCCATCGCCTGTCCGCAGATCGAGGTGGATTGCGTGGACACGGTGCTCAAAAAGACCACCTTCATCCAGCAGGCCGCGGCGTCGCTGAAGCTGCCCAATCTGCGCGGCATTCATGCGCGGGTGGAGTCGCTCGAGGCCGGCGAGGGTGCCGGTTATGACGTGGTCTGTTCCCGGGCCTTTGCCTCGCTGGCGGATTTCACCACCTGGTCCCGCGCGGCCCTCAAGCCAGGGGCGGTGTGGATGGCCATGAAGGGGCGGCACCCGGCGGAAGAACTGGCCGCGCTGCCGCCCGCGGTGTCGGTGTTTCACGTGGAACAGCTGGCGGTGCCCGGTCTGGACGCGCACCGGTGCATTGTGTGGATGCGCCCTGCCTGAGGCGGTCTGGCGGAGGTCCGGTGCCGGCGTGCAGGGCTGACACCGAACGCCTGACCGGAAGACTCACGTAAACTCGACCCCTTCACCGCGAGGGAAAGCACACCATGTTCGGCATCGCAGACTACGGCGCCTTTGTCGTCGCCATCATCGTCTTCCTGGCCATTCCCGGTCCCGGCAACCTCGCGCTCATCACCTCCACCGGCAAGGGCGGCGTGCGCGGCGGACTGGCCGCCACCCTGGGTGTCATCGCCGGCGACCAGGTGCTGATGTGGATGGCCGTGGCCGGTGTGGCGGCGCTGCTGGCCGCCTACCCGGCCGCCTTCAGCTTCGTCCAGTGGGCCGGTGCCGCCTACCTGGCCTGGCTGGGCTGGAAGATGCTCACCGCCCGGCCCGGTGATGCGCCGGTCCTGGACATCCGGCCGCGCCATTATCTCCAGCAGGCCCTGGCCATCACCCTGCTCAACCCCAAGGCCATCGTGTTCTACATGGCCTTCTTCCCCCTGTTCGTCGACCCGCAGCACCACCAGGGCCTGCTCACCTTCGGTGCCATGGCCGCCACCATCGCCTTGCTGACCCTGCTTTACGGCCTGGCCGTCGTCCTGCTCACCCACTTTCTGGCCGAACGCATGCGAGCCCACCCGCGCATCGGGCAGGCGATGGAGAAGCTGGCGGGCGTCTTCCTCATCGGCTTCGGCGTCAAGCTGGCCATTTCCAAGTGACAGGCAGAACCGGCATGGCGAAAATCTTCTGCGTGGCCAACCAGAAAGGCGGGGTGGGCAAGACCACCACCACCGTCAACCTCGCCGCCGGCCTGGCGAAAATCGGTCAGCGGGTGCTGATGGTCGACCTGGACCCGCAGGGCAACGCGACCATGGGCTCCGGTGTGGACAAGCGCACCCTGCCGCTGTCGGTCTACGATGTGCTGCTGGAGTCGGCCTCCATCCGGGAGGCGGCCGTTTTCTCGGACAAGTGCGGCTACCACGTGCTGGGTGCCAACCGCGACCTGGCCGGCGCCGAGGTCGAACTGGTCGAGGTCGAGCGCCGGGAGAAGCGGCTCAAGCAGGCGCTGGCCGAAGTCGGTGCGGACTTCGACTTCGTCCTCATCGACTGCCCGCCCTCCCTGAGCATGCTCACCCTCAACGGCCTGTGCTCGGCGCACGGCGTCATCGTGCCCATGCAGTGCGAGTACTTCGCGCTCGAAGGCCTGACCGACCTGGTCAACACCATCAAGCAGGTGCATGCCAACCTCAACCGGGACCTGCAGATCATCGGTTTGCTGCGCGTCATGTTCGACCCGCGCATCACCCTGCAGCAGCAGGTCAGCGACCAGCTCAAGGCCCATTTCGGCGACAAGGTGTTCGACACCGTGATCCCGCGCAATGTGCGCCTGGCCGAGGCACCCAGCTACGGCCTGCCGGGGGTGGTGTTCGACCCGTCGGCACGCGGCAGCCAGGCCTTCCAGGCCTTTGCCAGCGAGATGGTCCAGCGCATCCAGAAGATGTGAGTGCTTGCTGTTGTCATGACCCTCGTCAAACCAGAGAATGTCTTGATCCTGCCGGGCTGGCAGAACAGCGGGCCGGGCCACTGGCAAAGCCGCTGGGAGGCCCTGCACGGCTTCCGCCGGGTCGATCAGCACGACTGGATGACACCCCGGCGCGGTGACTGGATTGCCCGTCTGGAGGATGTGATCCTGGGCTGCAACGGCCCGGTGCTGCTGGTGGCCCACAGCCTGGGCTGCGTCCTGACGGCCGCCTGGGCCCAGATCTCGCGCAGCACCGGCCGGGTCGGCGGCGCGCTGCTGGTCGCACCCGGCGACACCGAGCGCGACGAACTGCGCGGCGCGCTGCCGGGGTGGGCGCCCATCGTCCGTCAGCCGCTGCCGTTCGCGAGCATCCTGCTGGGCAGCCGCAACGATCCGTACTGCGACGCCGGCAAGGCCCGCGCCCTGGCCGACGCCTGGGGTTCGCGTTTCGTCGACTGCGGCGAGTGCGGCCACATCAACGCCGATTCCGGCCTGGGCGACTGGCCCGAAGGGCTGGCCCGGCTGGACGAACTGACCACCAAGACAGAGAAAGGCGACTGAGATGGTCACCAGGAAACCCAAGGGCCTCGGCCGCGGACTCGAAGCCCTGCTCGGCCCCAGGGTCGCCGACCCGGCACCCGCCCCGGCGGCCGCGCCGGGCGGCGCCCCGAACAGCCTGCCGGTCAGCGAGATGGTGCCCGGCGTGTACCAGCCGCGCACCCGCATGGACGAGGGCGCGCTCTACGAGCTGGCCGAGTCGATCAAGGCGCAAGGCGTCATGCAGCCCATCCTGGTGCGCCGGCTGGCGGCCGGACCCCATGCCGGCAAGTACGAGATCATCGCTGGCGAGCGGCGCTTCCGGGCCTCCCAGCTGGCGGGCCTGGACGAAGTGCCGGTGCTGGTGCGCGACGTCCCCGACGAGGCGGCCGCTGCCATGGCGCTGATCGAGAACATGCAGCGCGAGGACCTCAATCCGCTGGAGGAGGCGCAGGGCCTGCAGCGGCTGGTCAGGGAGTTCGGCCTGAC
>SBFS01000070.1 GCA_006227825.1 Burkholderiales bacterium
GGCATCGCGCTGGACAAGACCTTCATCAAGGTGGTGGCCTGGTACGACAACGAGTGGGGCTACTCCAACAAGTGCCTGGAGATGGCACGGGTCGTCGCGAAGTAAGGAAAAGAAGGACCACGCCCGGCGCCGCTGCGGCGGCACCGGGCCGTGCCTTCACTCGCAGGCCTGCAGTGTCCTGCCGCCCAGGGCACCCAGCCCGGACACGGTGGCGAGCTGGACCTCCGTCAGCGCCGGCAGCAGCAGGGTGAAGCTCGTGGTTTCGCCGCGTTCCTGTTCGACACGGGCGGTGCGCACGCCCTTGCGCGAGAGGTCCTGCAGGCCCTGACGGGCAAGTTCCTCGGAAGGAAAGGTGCCCAGGGCCAGCCCCGGACCCTCCGCGATGCGGACGTCGCGGAAATCGATGCCGGTCTGGCGCAGCTCGGACTTCTTGTCTGCTGCCTGCCCGGCGCTGTACGGTCCCATGTAGACGATCCAGCGGCCGCCCAGGCGCACCTCCTCCAGGCGCCAGGTGTCCGCCGGCAGGCCGCTGCCCTGCAGCGCCACCCGCAGGGCGTCGGCCTGGACCGCGCTGAAACCGCCGGCCTGCCAGCAACGGGTCTGTGCTGCCGGTTCAGCCTCCGGCAGAGGCTGCGGGTCGGGCACCGGCAGTGTCACCTGCTCCTGCGGCGCGGGCGCCGGGTTTTCGGCCTGCACCGCCGGCGCGGGCGGCTCCTCACCGTCCTTGAGCAGCCGGAGCGTCTCGGGATGGAGCTGGGTCTGCAGGCGCTCGGGCTCGCGCTGGTCCCTCTGGAAGTCGCCGATCAGGCCTTGCGTCCATCCGAAATAGAGCAGGTTGGCCAGCGCCAGCACCACGATGGTCCATCTCAGCATGGGCGCACACTCACTTCGGAGCTGGTGACACGGCGCAGGCCCGAACCCGTGTCCACCAGCAGGGCGCCCTCGTCATCGACCCCGCGCGCCTGTCCGTCGGTGCCGTCCGACAGGCGGACCGCGCGTCCGGCCAGGGCGTCCAGGCGCGAGAAGCGCTGGCGAAAGCCCGCAAAGCCCCCGCTCTCGAAGCGCAGCAAGTCCTCGACCAGGGCCGCCGCGACCCGCTCCAGGGCCTCGCCCGCGGTGACCCCCACCAGGACCTCGGCCAGCCCGGCTGGTGGCACCGGGGATACGGTGGCGCCGCTGCCGGCAGCGGGCGCCGCAAGCGCGGCGGCCTCGGGGCGGCGGATGTTGATGCCGACACCGACCACCACCAGCCGGCGAGCCGTCGGGTCGGTCACGGCGCCACTGTGGCTGGCTGTCTCGACCAGGATGCCGCCCAGCTTGCGCTCCTGCAGCCACAGGTCGTTCGGCCATTTCAGGCGCACCTCGGGGTGCAGGTGCTCGGCCAGGCTGATGCCCGCCACCAGCGACAGGCCCGACCAGCTGGCCGGGGCCATGGGCAGGCCCAGCGAGAAGGTCAGCGAGTGGCCGGGCCTGCTGTGCCAGTCGCGGCCCAGGCGCCCCCTGCCGGCGGTCTGCGACTCGGCCACGAGCAACACAGGCTCGGGCAGGCCCTCGCGGGCGCGGCGCATCAGCTCGGAGTTGGTCGAGTCGATCTCGGGCAGCACCTCGACCGTGAAGGACGGCAGACGTGGGACCAGCGCCTGCCAGATGTTCTCCGCGTGCGCCAGCAGGCTGCTCATCGCTTCTTCGGTGCCAGCAGGGTGCCCCGGCAGCCTCGGGAGCCACACCAGCAGGGGTACTCGGCCTTCAGCCTGGCCGTGTAGGGCTCGTCGATCACCAGCCCGTAGTCGTAGAACAGCTCTTCACCGGCCCGGATCGGGCGCAGGGTGCGGATGAAGACACGCCCCCCGTCGACCTCGGCCTCGCAGTTGGGGTCGCAGCTGTGGTTGATCCAGCGCGCGGTGTTGCCGCCCACGTTGGCGTCGATGACATGGTCGTCATCGATATGGAAATAGAAGGTGTGGTTCGGCTGCGCGGGGTCGTGCGGGTGCCGGCGCAGGGCCTCGTCCCAGCCGATGACCTCGCCGGTGTATTCGATCAGGGTCTCGCCCTCGCCCAGGTCCACCAGGGCATAGACGCCCCGGCCGTGCACGCCCGAGCGGCGCGCCTGGATGCGGCGGACCGGCGCGCCGCGGGTTCCGGAGGCGGGTCGAGGGGCTTTTTTCACGGGCACAAATTTTGGTAAGGTTGTTTCATGCAGGTGCGCGCGCGTGCGCGTACTCCCGTGCGCGTACACGCGCGCGAAGCCTCAGATTGTAGAGAATGAAAGACACCGGTTCAGCCAAGACTCTGGTCATCGCCGAGAAGCCCTCCGTGGCCCAGGACATCGTGCGCGCCCTCACGCCGGTGGCCGGCAAGTTCGAGAAGCACGACGACCATTTCGAGAACGAGCAGTACCTCGTGACCTCGGCGGTGGGCCATCTGGTCGAGATCGCCGCGCCCGAGCAGTTCGATGTCAAGCGCGGCAAGTGGAGCTTTGCCCATCTGCCGGTGCTGCCGCCCTACTTCGAGCTCAGGCCCATCGACAAGACCAAGTCGCGCCTGAACGCGGTGGTCAAGCTGGCCAGGCGCAAGGACGTCGGCCGCCTGATCAACGCCTGCGACGCGGGCCGGGAGGGCGAGCTGATCTTCCGCCTGATCGAACAGTACGCCGGCGGCCTCAAGGGCGGCCAGTACCCGGGCCTGGGCAAGCCGGTGCAGCGCCTGTGGCTGCAGTCCATGACGCCGCAGGCCATCCGCGACGGTTTCGCGCAGCTGCGCAGCGACGCGCAGATGCGCGGCCTGGCCGATGCGGCGCGCAGCCGCTCCGAGGCCGACTGGCTGGTGGGCATCAACGGCACGCGTGCCATGACGGCCTTCAATTCGCGCGACGGCGGGTTTTTCCTGACCACCGTCGGGCGGGTACAGACACCGACCCTGTCCATCGTGGTGGACCGCGAGGAGCAGATCCGCGCGCACAGGGCGCGCGACTACTGGGAGATCCACGCCGGCTTCCTGGCCGAGGCCGGCGAGTACCCGGGCAAGTGGTTCGACCCCGCCTTCAGGAAGCCCACCGGCGACGATGCCGACACCGACCTGCGCGCCGACCGCATCTGGGACCACCGGGAGGCCCTGGCCATCGTCGAGGCCGTGCGCGGCAAGGCCGCCAGCGTCACCGAGGAGCGCAAGCCCACCACACAGGCCTGCGGCCTGCTCTACGACCTGACCAGCCTGCAGCGCGAGGCCAACGGCCGCTTCGGCTTCTCGGCCAAGACCACCCTGCAGCTGGCGCAAAGCCTGTACGAACGCCACAAGGCCCTGACCTACCCGCGGACCGACTCGCGCCACCTGCCCGAGGACTACCTGGGCACCGTCAGGCAGACCTTCGAGATGCTGGCTGACAGCGGCATGAAGCACCTGGCGCCGCACGCGCTGACGGCGCTCAACGGCAACTACATCCGGCCATCCAAGCGCATCTTCGACAACAGCAAGGTCTCAGACCACTTCGCCATCATCCCCACGCTGCAGGCGCCCAGCGGTCTGAGCGAAGCCGAGCAGAAGCTGTACGACCTGGTGGTGCGCCGCTTCCTGGCCGTGTTCTTCCCCAGCGCCGAGTTCATGGTGACCACGCGCATCTCCCAGGTCCTGAACCATCACTTCAAGACCGAAGGCAAGGTCCTGGTCAAGCCGGGCTGGATGGCCGTCTACGGCAAGGAAGCGGCCGAGGACATCGAGGGGGCCAAGGAGGGCGACAAGGGCCAGAACCTGGTGCCGGTGCGCGAGGGCGAGACCGTGCGCACCGAGTCGGTCGAGGCCAAGGGCCTGAAGACCCGGCCTCCGGCACGCTACTCCGAAGCCACCCTGCTCGGTGCCATGGAGGGCGCGGGCAAACTGGTTGAAGACGAGGAACTGCGCGAGGCCATGCAGGAGAAGGGGCTGGGCACGCCCGCCACGCGCGCGGCCATCATCGAGGGCCTGCTGGCCGAGAAGTACATGCTGCGGGAAGGGCGCGAGCTGATCCCCACCGCCAAGGCCTTCCAGCTCATGACCCTGCTGCGCGGGCTGGAGGTGGAGGAGCTCTCCAGGCCCGAGCTGACCGGCGAGTGGGAATACAAGCTGGCCCAGATGGAGCACGGCAGGCTCAGCCGATCGGCCTTCATGGCCGAGATCGCGGCCATGACCGAGCGCCTGGTGAAGAAGGCCAAGGAGTACGACCGCGACACCGTGCCCGGCAACTACGCCACGTTGCAGACGCCCTGCCCCAACTGCGGCGGCGTGGTCAGGGAGAACTACCGCAGGTACGCATGCGTGGGCCGACCGGCCGATGCAGCGCCCGCATCCGGCGCCGATGGCGAGGGCTGCGGCTTCTCGTTCACCAAGTCCCCGGCCGGCCGCACCTTCGAGGTGGACGAGGCCGAGGCCTTCGTGCGCGACCGGCACATCGGTCCGCTCGAAGGCTTCCGCTCCAAGGCCGGCTGGCCCTTCGTGGCCGAGCT
>SBFS01000035.1 GCA_006227825.1 Burkholderiales bacterium
CGCTGGCCGAGCTGGTGAAGATCGACCCCAAGAGCATCGGCGTGGGCCAGTACCAGCACGACGTGAACCAGAGCGAGCTGGCGCGCACGCTGGACACGGTGGTGGAAGACTGCGTGAACGGCGTCGGTGTGGACCTGAACACGGCGAGTGTGCCGCTGCTCACACGCGTCTCGGGCCTGTCGGCTGCGGTGGCCAAGGCGGTGGTGCGCTGGCGCGAAGCCAACGGCGCCTTCAGGAACCGCCAGCAGTTGCTGGACGTGACCGGCCTGGGTGCCAAGACCTTTGAGCAGGCGGCTGGCTTCCTGCGCATCCGTGGCGGTGACAACCCGCTGGACATGACCGGCGTGCACCCGGAGACCTATCCGGTGGTCGAGCAGATCATTGAAAAAACCGGCCAGCCGGTGCACAGCCTCATGGGCCGCGCCGACATGCTCAAGACCTTGCGGCCCGAGCTGTTCGCCAACGAGAAGTTCGGCGTCATCACGGTCAGGGACATCCTGTCCGAGCTGGAAAAACCCGGCCGCGACCCGCGCCCCGACTTCGCGGTGGCGCGCTTCAACGACGGGGTGGAGGATATCGCCGACCTGCGCGAAGGCATGGTTCTGGAGGGAACGGTGTCCAACGTCGCGCAATTCGGCGCCTTCGTCGACCTGGGCGTGCACCAGGACGGTCTGGTGCATGTCAGCCAGCTCAGCCACAGGTTCGTCAACGACGCGCGCGAGGTGGTCAAGACCGGCGACATCGTCAAGGTCAAGGTGCTGGAGGTGGATGTGGCGCGCAAGCGCATCAGCCTGAGCATGAAACTGGACGCCCCGGCCGGGCGGCGGGATGCGCCGCGCGACAACCGCTTCGAACCCGCCCGCGGCGGCCCGGGCAGGGGCCAGGGTGGCGGTCAGCGTCCAACGCAGCCGCAGTCGCAGCCGGCCGGCGCCATGGCGTCGGCCTTTGCCAGGCTGCAGGGACTCAAGCGCTGAAGCATGGGGCGGCCCCGGTTCCATGGGCCGAAATCAGGCCGTTTCTTGGCCCTTTTGCGCCGGTTCCAGGGCTCAAGTGCGGGCTGCGCAGGACGATAGACAGGGGAGATTCCCGGTCCGTTTCCAACGCCCCCGCCAGCCATGCAACTCGAAGCCCTGCTCAACTACCCGCGCGCCCTGCCGACCATGCCGCGCAGCGTGTCGGACCTGCTGGCCGAGATGAACAAGGAAGACCCCAGTCCCAAGCGGGTGGGGGAGCTCATTGCCCGGGACCCGGCCCTGACCACCCGGGTGCTGCGCCTGTCGAACTCGGCATTTTTCCGCGTCAGCCGCCGGATCGGCAACGCCGATGAAGCCGTCGCCCTGCTGGGCATGACCCATGTGCGCTCCCTCGTCATGGCAGCCGCCCTGGGCGCGAGCTTCAAGAACATCCCGGGCATGGACCTCAAGCAGTTCTGGCGCTACAGCCTGCGGGTGGCCGACATCTCCCGTTCGCTGGCCGGCATCCTGCGGCAGAACGAGGGCAACGCCTTCACCGCCGGCCTGATCCACTGCATCGGCGAGCTGGTCATGCACATCGCCATGCCCGACGAGATGGCACCGATCGACATGCTCACCTCGCCACTGGACCTGCAGCGGGGACTGGCCGAACAGAATGCATTCGGCTACACCTACGCGGACGTCAGCGCCGGCATGGTCGAGAAATGGCAGTTCCCGCAGGAGATGGTCAGCGCCCTGAGGCACCAGATCGCGCCTTTCGAGGGCGAGCACTACGACACCCTGGGCGGCATCATCCACCTGGCGGCGTGGCGGGCGCGGGCCGAGGAGATCCAGCTCGACAACAACGGGCTGGTGGCGACCTTCCCCGACATGGTCGGCCTCTCGCTGGGGCTGGACCTGGACAGCGTGCTGGGCAAGGACCCGACCGAGTGGTCGTTCAGCCAGGCGCTGGGTGCCTTCATCGATTGAAGTTGCACCCGGGCTCAAGAATCCGGGCGGGCGGACGATAACCCTAATACTTTGTTCGTCCTTTCATCGTCAGCAAGGCAGGTGCATCATGCAGATCGAGAAGCTCCTCAAGCAGCCCAACGCGCTCCCCTCGGCGCCCAAGGTGGTGCGCCAGCTCATCGACACCTTCGACCAGGAGGAGGTGGACATGGTGCGCGTGGCCGGCCTGATCGAGGAAGACCCGGTGCTCACCGCCAAGCTGCTGAAGATGGCGAACTCGGCCTTCTTCGGGCTCACCCGCTCGGTGACCAATGCCCGTGAAGCCTTGAACGTGATGGGCCTGATGAAGGTCAGGGCGCTGGTGATTGCCGCCTCGCTGGGCGAAGGCTTCCACTGTGTCGGCGGTGTCAACCTCAACCAGTTCTGGCGCTACAGCCTCAACACCGCCAACCTGGCCCGTTACCTCGCGCTGCCGATCCGCATCGACGAGAACACCGCCTTCACCGCCGGACTGATCCACTGTGTCGGCGAGCTGGTCATGCACGTGGGCATGCCCGAGGCCATGATCGACCTGGACCGCAGCGTGCCGATGCTCGACCTCAAGCGCGCGCGCGCCGAGAAAGGCCTCTTCGGCTACCACTACGCGGATGTCGGCGCGGCGCTGGCACGCGAGTGGCGCTTTCCCAAGCGCATGATCCAGGCCATCGAGCACCAGGTGGCGCCTTTCGACAACGACATCTACGAGCCGATCGCCGGTGTCATCCACATCGCCTCCTGGCGCGCCCGCGCACAGGAGCTCGATCTGCGCAGCGAACTGCTGATCAACACCTACCCGGACCCGGTCGGTCTGGCCCTGGGCATCGACCCGGACGTCGTCATCGGCGAGAACATCCCCGCCCTGACCCGCGAGAACGAGGCCGAGCCCGAGCCCGCGTCCGTGACCGCCTGACCCCGGCCGGCTTGCCGGCGCGCGGCTTGCGGGACAATCGCAGGCCTATGTCCATTCCTGCACTGCGCCTGTACGCGGGGCCGCTTGCCCGGCGCCACATCGAGCACAACGGCCTGCGCCCGCAGGACGTCGGCATCATTCCGGCGGCCGCCGGCGGCCCCAAGGGCCTGATGCTGGGTCCGCTCGACCGTTTCATCTTCGGACACTGGCTGGCCGCGAGCGAGCAGCCCGTGCATCTGGTTGGCGCCTCCATCGGCGCCTGGCGCATGGCCACCGCCTGCCTGGACCGGTCCCTGCAGGCGTTCGAGCGGCTCGAGCGCGACTACATCGCCCAGCACCACCCGCCGCCGCCGGGGCGCCGGCGTCCGCCGCCGGAGGCGATCAGCGAAGTGTTCGCGGGCAACCTGAAGGCCTTCTACAGCGGCCGGGTGGCCGAGGTCCTGGGCCATCCGCGCTACCGGCTGCATGTCCTGACCTCCCGGGGCCGCCACCTGCTGCACCGGGAGGGAAGCCTGCGCACCCCGCTGGGCTACCTCGGCGCTTTCGCGGCCAACGCCCTGCACCGCCGGGCCCTGGGGGCGTGGCTGGAGCGGGTGGTGTTCTCCTCGGCGGACGCCGCCGGCGGGCAGCCCTGGCCGCTGCCATTCGGTGCGCAGGACTTCCCGACGCGCCAGGTGGCGCTGCGGGAGGACAACTTCATGGACGCGCTGCAGGCCAGTTGCTCCATCCCCTTCGTGCTGCGCTCTGTCCATGGCATCGCCGGCGCGCCGCCCGGCGCCTACTGGGACGGCGGCATCACCGACTACCACCTGCACCTGTCCTACCAGCCGCCGGCGAGCGCGCCCATCGTGCTGTACCCGCACTTCCAGCGCGCGGTCGTGCCCGGCTGGCTGGACAAGCCCTGGCGCGCCCGCCACCGTGCCAGTCCGGCCCTCGATGCCATGCTGGTGCTGGCGCCCGACCCGCAGTGGGTCAGGGACACCCTGCCCGACGGCAAGCTGCCGGACCGCAACGACTTCACCCGCTTCGCCCATGACCCGGCCGGACGCATGGGCCGCTGGAGCCGGGCCGTCGAGTCGGCACGGCAACTGGCGGACGAGTTTGCCGGGTGGCTCCAGCGCCCCGATCTTGGGCGGGTGGAGCCTTTGTGAGAGGGTGCCGCCGTGCGGCCTGTCCAGGGCGGCATGCCCGAACTCAGTAGTGGGGTGGCCTCTCCTGCGCTGCCGAACCCGGGCCGGCGGGCTCCTCGTCTTCCCGGCGGCGCAGACGGACCAGTTCGCGCGCCAGCATCTCGATCTGCTCCTGCTGTCGTGCCACGGTGGCGTTGAGCGTGTCCAGAAGGTCTTCCGCGTAGGCCAGCTTGACCTCCAGACGGGTCATGCGGTCCTCAGGGTCTGCAGGGGCGGTCATCGGTTTCCTTTCTTGCGGTGGCAACGGTTCAGGCTGGGGGCGTCAGTCGCAGCAGGGGGCCGTACTTGTCTGCCAGATGGCTTTCGGCATGCTCCAGCATGAAGTACCGGAACGCCTCGGCGGCGGGCGACAGCAGCTTGGAGAGCGTGTGGACCACGTTCCAGCCGCGGATCACGGGCGTACCCTCCACATCCAGCGTGGCGATCAGCCGGTGCTCCAGTTCCAGCCCGATGGTGTGCAGCGAAAGGAAGCTGATGCCCATGCCGGCCATCACCGCCTGCTTGATGGTCTCGTTGCTGGTCATCTCCATCACCACCCGTGGCTCCAGTCGGGAGCGGGCCATGAAGTTTTCCATCGCGGCACGGGTGCCCGATCCGCGCTCGCGCACGATGAAGCCATAGGGGCGCAAGGACTCGACCGTCGGGTGCCCGACCTTGAGCAGCGGGTGGTCGGTGGGCGCCACGAAGACATGGGGGTGTGCCGCGAACGGCTCGGCCCGGGTGGCCAGCTCGGTCGGCGGACGGCCCATGACCGCGATGTCCACCTCGTTGCCCTGCAGCATCCGCACCAGCTGGTCCCGGTTGCCGACCACCAGGCGGATCTCGATGCCCTCGTGCTCGCGCTTGAACTCGGCCAGCAGGCGCGGCAGGAAGTACTGGGCGGTGCTGACCATGCCGATGGTCAGCTGGCCCACCTCCAGGCGCTGCAGCCGGGCCGCCGCATCCTCGGCATCCTTGAGCGTGGCCAGCATCTTGCGCGCATAGACCAGCATGTACTCGCCGCCCGTGGTCAGCGCGATCTGCCGCCCGCTGCGCTCGAACAGGGGCAGGCCCACATGGCCCTCGAGCTCTTTGACCTGCATGGTCACGGCCGGGGGTGACAGGTGCAGCGCCTGTGCCGCGCGGGCGAAGCTCAGGTGGCGGGCCACCTCGGAGAACACCCTCAGTTGCCGGAAGGTCGCGTTTTTCATTAAGCAATAACTTAACTTGAAAGCAATATTTGGTGAATTTACCTTATTTCAGTGATTCCTTATAGTCTGGCAAACGCTCTCTACCCGGCGGGTGTTTCCTGAAGGTGGACCTCATGCTGCAAGCCCTGATCTTTGATGTCGACGGCACCCTGGCCGATACCGAGACCGTGCATCTGGAAGCCTTCAACCACGCCTTTGCAGAAGAGGGCCTGGACTGGCACTGGAGCGTCGAGCTCTACACCGGGCTGCTGGGCATCTCGGGCGGCAAGGAGCGCATGCGGCACTACTGGCAGCAGCAGAACCCGGACGTGACCGAGGTGGATGCCGGTGCCGTCACGGCGCTGATCGAGCGGCTGCACGAGATCAAGACCGCCCGCTACGAGGCCGCCGTCAACGCCGGTGCCGTGTCCCTGCGGCCGGGCGTGCTGGCCCTGATGGACGAAGCCCGCTCCCAGGGGCTGCAGCTGGCGATTGCCACGACCACGTCGCCGGTGAACATCGCCGCCCTGCTGCGCGGCGCCATCGGCCCGGACTGGCGCAAGCAGTTCCTGGCCGTGGGCGATGCCTCGACGGCTCCGCTGAAGAAGCCCCACCCGCAGGTCTACCAGCAGGTGCTCGGCGACATGGGCCTGCCGGCCCGGGCTTGCGTGGCCTTCGAGGACTCCGAGAACGGTCTGAAGGCGGCCACGGCCGCGGGGCTGCTCACGGTGATCACACCCAACAGCTTCACCTCGCACCACGACTTCCAGGGCGCGCTGCGTGTGGTGCCCGACCTGACCCATGTGTCCGTTCCGCGCCTGCGCGAATGGCTCGCCGAAGCGGGCATCAAGGCGGTGGCTTCCGCCCGCTGAGCGCGGCTTCGCACCTCATTTTTTCGTTTGGACCATCCCCCATGATCCGTCTGGCCCCCTCCATCCTGTCCGCCGACTTTGCCCGCCTGGGCGAGGAGGTGCGTGCCATCGAGGCCGCCGGTGCCGACCTGGTGCACTTCGATGTCATGGACAACCACTACGTCCCGAACCTCACCATCGGTCCGCTGGTCTGCGAGGCCATTCGGCCGCACGTGAAGATCGGCATCGACGTGCACCTCATGGTCGAGCCGGTCGATGCCCTGGTGCCGCTGTTCGCCAAGGCCGGTGCCAATCTCATCAGCTTCCATCCCGAAGCGAGCCGGCATGTCGACCGCACGCTGCAGCTCATCCGCGACCACGGCTGCAAGGCCGGCCTGGTGTTCAACCCGGCCACGCCCCTGGAGTGGATGGACCATGTCATGGACAAGCTCGACCTGGTCCTGCTGATGAGCGTCAACCCGGGCTTTGGCGGACAGAAGTTCATCCCGTCGACGCTGGCCAAGCTGCGGCAGGCCCGCCGCCGCATCGATGCCCATGCCGAGGCCGGCGGGCGCGAGATCTGGCTCGAGGTCGACGGTGGCGTCAAGGTCGACAACATCGGCGAGATCGTGGCCGCAGGCGCCGACACGCTGGTCGCCGGCAGTGCCGTGTTCGGTGCGCCCGACAACGACGGGGGCTACCGCACCGTGATGCGGCAGCTGCGCCAGAACGCCCGCCGGCTGCAGGGCGAGCGAGCCCTGCAGGCCCATTGAGCCTGCATGCCAGACCCCTTTTCAGAGAGAACCCGCATGACCACCCGCCGCCGCTACACCCTGACCCAGTACCTGATCGAACAGCGCCGCCGCTTTCCCAATGCCAGCGGCGACTTCAATGCGCTGCTGCTGGACGTCGCCCTGGCCTGCAAGGCGATCGCCCGCTCGGTCGCCCTTGGTGAGCTGGGCAGCGTCCTCAGCCATGTCGAGCAGGACGTGGCCACCAGCGTCAACGTCCAGGGCGAAGAGCAAAAGCGCCTGGACGTCATCAGCAACGCCTATTTCACCGAGATGACCGAGTGGGGCGGGCACCTGGCGGGCATGGCGTCGGAGGAGATGGACGAGCCCTACCAGATTCCCGCCCCGCACCAGCGCGGCAAGTACCTGCTGGTTTTCGACCCGCTGGACGGTTCGAGCAACCTGGATGTCAACGTCACGGTCGGCAGCATCTTCAGCATCCTGCGTGCGCCGCAGGACGTCATCGACAGCGGGCGCGATGTCGTCGAGTCGGACTTCCTGCAGCCGGGCGCGCAGCAGATGGCGGCAGGCTACGCCCTCTACGGCCCGACCACCATGCTGGTGCTGACCGTGGGCAACGGCGTGGCCGGCTTCACGCTCGACCCCAACCTGGGCCAGTTCATGCTGACGCACCCGGACATCAAGGTGCCGGCGGAGACGCAGGAGTTCGCCATCAACGCATCCAACAGCCGCTTCTGGGAGGCGCCGATCAAGCGCTATGTGGACGAGTGCCTGGCCGGCCGGACCGGCCCGCGCGGCAAGGACTTCAACATGCGCTGGATCGCGTCGATGGTGGCCGAGGCGCACCGGATCCTGATGCGCGGTGGCGTCTTCATGTACCCGAAGGACACCAAGGACCCGACCAAGGCCGGGCGCCTGCGCCTGCTGTACGAGGCCAACCCGGTGGGCATGATCATCGAGCAGGCCGGCGGCCGCGCGAGCACCGGACGCGAGCCGGTGCTGCAGGTCAGGCCCGGCGCGCTGCACCAGCGCATCGGTCTGGTGTTCGGCAGCAGGAACGAGGTCGAGCGCATCGAGCGCTACCACAGCGAACCGGCCACCTACAAGGACGACAGCCCGCTGTTTGCCGAGCGTTCGCTGTTCAGGGCCTGAAGATTTCAGCATCCACCGGAGCATCCCATGTCGGAAAAACATCCCATCATCGCCATCACCGGCTCGTCCGGCGCCGGCACGTCCACGGTGACCCGCACCTTCCAGAACATCTTCCGGCGCGAGGAAGTCACCGCGGCGGTCATCGAGGGCGACAGCTTCCACCGCTTCGACCGCAAGACCATGAAGGCCCGCATGGCCGAAGAAGAGGCCAGGGGCAACCGGCACTTCAGCCACTTCGGCGAGGAGGGCAACCTGTTCGAGGACATCGAGAGCCTGTTCCGGCAGTACGCCACCGACGGCACCGGCCGCTGCCGCAAGTACCTGCACAACGCCGAGGAGGCCGCGCCCTACGGCCAGGACCCCGGCACCTTCACGCCGTGGGAGGACATCCCGACCGGCACCGACCTGCTGTTCTATGAAGGCCTGCATGGCGCGGTCAAGACCGAGAAGGTCGACATCGCCCGCTACCCGGACCTGCTCATCGGCGTGGTGCCCTCCATCAACCTGGAGTGGATCCAGAAGCTGATCCGGGACAAGACCCAGCGCGGATACAGCCAGGAGGCGGTGGTCGACACCATCCTCAGGCGCATGCCCGATTACGTGAACTACATCGTGCCGCAGTTCGGCCTGACGCATGTGAATTTCCAGCGCGTGCCGGTGGTGGACACCTCCAACCCCTTCATCACCCGCGACATCCCCACCGCCGACGAGAGCATGGTGGTGATCCGCTTTGCCAAGCCCAAGGGCATCGACTTCCAGTACCTGCTGAGCATGATCAACGGGTCGTGGATGAGCCGGGCCAACACCATCGTGGTGCCCGGCGGCAAGATGGAGCTGGCCATGCAGCTGATCTTCACCCCCTTCATCTGGCGCATGATGGAGCGGCGCAAGCGCGCTCTGGGCCTGGGCTGAGCGGAGCAGGCACATGAAGAACCCGTCCCCCGAACTCGCCCGCCAGATGGCCAACGCCATCCGCATGCTCTCAGTCGATGCGGTGGAAAAGGCCCGCTCCGGCCACCCCGGCGCCCCCATGGGCATGGCCGACATCGCCGAGGTGCTGTGGAACCGGCACCTCAAGCACAACCCGGCCAACCCGCACTGGCCCGACCGCGACCGCTTCGTGCTGTCCAACGGTCACGGCTCGATGCTGATCTACGCGCTGCTGCACCTCACCGGCTACGACCTGCCGATGGAGGAGATCCGCAACTTCCGCCAGCTTCACAGCAGGACGGCCGGCCATCCCGAGGTCGGCATCACCCCCGGTGTCGAAACCACCACCGGCCCGCTGGGCCAGGGCATCAGCAACGCGGTCGGCATGGCCCTGGCCGAGAAGCTGCTGGCGCAGGAGTTCAACCGCGAGGACGAGGAAGTCAGCCACCACATCGTCGACCATTTCACCTACGTGTTCCTGGGTGACGGCTGCATGATGGAGGGCATCAGCCACGAGGCCTGCGCCCTGGCCGGCACCCTGCGCCTGTCCAGGCTGATCGCGATCTATGACGACAACGGCATCTCCATCGACGGCCATGTCGAGGGCTGGTTCACCGACGACACCCCGCGGCGCTTCGAGGCCTATGGCTGGAATGTCATCCGCGGCGTCGACGGCCATGACCCGGCCGCGGTCGATGCGGCGCTCGTCGCTGCCCGCAGGCAGGGGGGCCAGGTCGACGGCAAGCCCACCCTGATCTGCTGCAAGACGGTGATCGGCCAGGGATCGCCCAACAAGGCCGGCACGCACGACGTGCACGGCGCCGCGCTGGGCGCCGCCGAGGTCGCAGCCACCCGGGAGGCCCTGGGCTGGACCGCGGCGCCGTTCGAGATTCCGGCCGATGTCGCCGCTGCCTGGGACGCACGCGAGGCGGGCGCCGCCGCCGAGCGCGACTGGCAGGCGCGCTTCGAGGCCTACCGCGTCCAGTACCCGCTGGAAGCCGCCGAGTTCGAACGCCGCATGGCTGGCGACCTGCTGCCGCAGTTCGAGGCACGCCTGCCCGAGCTGCTGGCCAGCATCGCTGCCCGCGAGGAGGCGGTCGCCACGCGCAAGGCGAGCCAGAACGCGCTGGACCTGCTGGCGCCGCTGGTGCCCGAGTTCTTCGGCGGCAGTGCCGACCTGACCGGCTCCAACCTGACCAACTTCAAGGGCTGCGTGAAGGCCGGCCGCGATGCCTGGGGCAACCACCTGAGCTACGGCGTGCGCGAGTTCGGCATGGCCGCCATCATGAACGGCATCGCGCTGCATGGCGGCTACATTCCCTATGGCGGCACCTTCCTGACCTTCAGCGATTACAGCCGCAACGCCATCCGCATGGCGGCCCTGATGAAGCTGCGCGTGGTGCACGTCTTTACCCACGACTCGATCGGCCTGGGCGAGGACGGTCCCACCCACCAGTCGGTCGAGCATGTGCCCAGCCTGCGCCTGATTCCCCAACTGGACGTCTGGCGGCCGGCCGACGGACTGGAGACTGCCGTCGCCTGGGCCTGTGCTGTCGAGCGCCGCGACGGACCGAGTGCGCTGTGCCTGTCGCGCCAGAACCTGCCGCGCGTGACCGCCCGCATCAGCGCCGGCCAGATCCGGCGGGGTGGCTACATCCTGTCGGAGATCGAGAACCCGCAGGCCGTCATCGTGGCCACCGGTTCCGAGGTCGAGATCGCGCTGCAGGCCCAGGCTGCCCTGGCCGCCGAGGGCCTTCGCACCCGGGTCGTGTCCATGCCCAGCACCAGCGTGTTCGACCGCCAGCCCGAGGCCTACCAGGACCTGGTGCTGCCGATGTCGCTGCCCACGGTGGCGGTCGAAGCCGCGCATCCGGACTTCTGGCGCAAGTATGTCGGCCGCACCGGCGTCGTCGTGGGCATCGCCTGTTTCGGCGAGTCGGCGCCCGCCAAGGACCTGTACCGCCACTTCGGCATCACGCCCGAGCGCGTGGCCGAAGCGGTGCGCAACCTGGCGCACCGCGCCGCCCACCGACGTGCGCAGCCCCTTCCGGAACACATCATCCCGGCGAGCAACTGACGTGAACGCACGCATCCCCTACGACCTCGTGCTGTTCGACCTCGACGGCACCCTCATCGAGACCGCGCCCGAGATTGCCGATGCGGTCAACGACACGCTCAGGCGCTTCGACCTGGATCCGGTCAGCCAGCAGCAGGTCAACAACTGGATCGGCCACGGCACGCGCGAGCTGCTCATCCAGGCGCTGGCCTTCACCGGCAGGACCACCACCGACGCGGTGCGCCACGCCGACAGCTTCCGCCTCATCGAGGCCGAGTTCGCGGTCTTCTATGCGCGCCGATGCGGCACGCGAAGCCGCCTCTACCCACGCGTGCGCGAGAGCCTGCAGGCGCTGCGCGAGGCCGGCGTCAAGCTCGCGGTGGTGACGAACAAGGAAGGGCGGTACACCGAGACGGTGCTCAGGGCGCACGACCTGCTGGAGGTGTTCGACCGCGTCATCAGCGGCGACACCCTGCCGGTCAAGAAGCCCGATCCGGCCGGCATCCAGGACTGCCTGCAGCGCTTTGGCGTGACGCGCGAGCGCACCCTTTTCGTGGGCGACTCCAGCATCGACGTGGCCACCGCGCGCAATGCCGGGGTGACCGTCTGGGTGCTGCCCTACGGCTACAACATGGGACAGCCGATCGAAGCCTGCGGTGCCGATCGGGTCATCCCTGACTTTTCGGCGTTGACCACCGGCTGAGGTGCGGCGGCCCACGGCCGCGCGTGCCTGCCGAACGCCTTTTTATTCCGAACAGCTGGAGAGAGGACATGACCATCAAAGTCGGTATCAACGGATTCGGCCGCATCGGCCGCAACGTGCTGCGCAGCGCGGTGCAGAACTTCCCGGACATCGAGAT
>SBFS01000112.1 GCA_006227825.1 Burkholderiales bacterium
ATCAGCAGCACCTCCTGCTGCATGGTGCCGGTGAAGGTCAGCGTGACGATCAGCACCGCCAGCGGACCGTTCTGGATGCCGGTCTCCAGCGCGATGGTGCGGCTGCGGTTGGGGTCCTGCCTGAGCAGGCGCGAGAGCACGTAGCCCAGGCCGATGCCGAAGATGCCCAGGCCGATGGCGGCAAAGAACACGTACCAGGGCGTCGAGGCCAGCAGCATGTGGTTGCGCGGCACCCAGGTCACCACCAGGAACAGGATCACCACCACGCCCAGGAAACCGCCGAGCAGCTCCACCGTGGCACCGATGTTGGGGTTGAGCTTGCGCAGCACCATGCCGATGACGGTCGGGATCAGCAGCACGAACAGTACCTGGGCCACGTTGCCGGCCGGGATCTTGAACTCGCTGTCCAGGCCGGCGAGCTGGGAGTAGAACTCCAGCAGGGCCGGCACCATGCCCAGCGCCACCAGCGACGACACCGAGGTCATCATGATGGACAGCGCCAGCACCGCCTTGCTGAAGTAGGTGAAGATGTTGGACGTGGTGCCGCCGGGCATGCAGGCCATCAGGATCAGGCCCACCGTCATGGCCGGCGACAGGCCCAGCGCCTGCGCCAGCAAAAAGCCCAGCAGCGGCATGATGCCGTACTGGCACAGCAGGCCCACCAGCACCCCCTTGGGCTTGCGGAAGGCGATCAGGAAGTCGCGCCAGGTCAGGGACGCGCCCATGCCGAACATGATGACGATCATCATGATGCCCAGCAGCGTGGTTTCGAATTCGGTCAGCATCGCAGGCTTTCGTTGCGTTGGGGGCAGGGCGCTCAGCCCCGGTTCATTTCCTCGGCCACGGCCTTGCGCAGGTCCTTGCGCAGCACCTTGCCGATCGGGCTCTTGGGCAGCTCGTCGCGCACCACCACCAGCTTGGGCACCTTGTAGGCCGCCAGGTGCTGCTTGCAGTGGGCGATCACGTCCGCCGGCATCACCTCCTTCTGGTGTTCCGGGTTCTGCACCACGTAGGCCCGCACCGCCTCGCCGGTCTTGTCGTCGGGCACGCCGATGACGGCCACCTCCAGCACATGGTCCATGTCGGCGATCACGTCCTCCACCTCGTTGGGATAGACGTTGAAGCCCGAGACCAGGATCATGTCCTTCTTGCGGTCGACGATGCGCATGAAGCCGGCCTCGTCCATGACGGCCACGTCTCCGGTGGCGAACCAGCCGTCGTGCATGACCTTGGCGGTCTCTTCCTCGGTGTTCCAGTAGCCCTGCATCACCTGCGGTCCGCGCACCCAGATCTCGCCCGGCGCGCCGGGCGCGACGTCCTGGCCGTCGTCGCCGACCAGGCGCACGTCGGTGCCCGGCGCCGCAATGCCGATGCTGCCGTCGCGCGGGTTGCCCGTCAGGGGGTTGAAGCTGACCACCGGCGAGGTCTCGGTCAGGCCATAGCCCTCGGCGATCGGCGTCCTGGTCAGTTCGCGCCAGCGCTGCGCCACCGCCGTGTGCAGCGCGGTGCCGCCCGAGATGGACGCCTTCAGGGTCTTGGGCGGGTAGGCCACGAACCACTCTTCGTTCAGCAGGCCGTTGAAGAGGGTGTTCACCCCGGTCATCCAGGTGATGGGGAAGTTCTCCATCGCGCGCTGCAGGCTCTGCACCGGCCGGGGGTTGGGGATCAGCACGTTGTGCCCGCCCATGGCCAGGAAGCCCAGCAGGTTGGCCGTGAAGGCGAAGATGTGATAGAGCGGCAGGGCCGTCAGCACGCACTCCTGGCCCGGGGCCATGTGGCTCTGGCCCATGGCGCGGGTCTGCTGGATGTTGTTGAGCAGGTTGTCGTGCGTGAGCATGGCGCCCTTGCTCACGCCGGTGGTGCCGCCGGTGTATTGCAGCAGGGCCAGGTCGTGGCGGCCCACACCCTCCCAGTAGGTCCTGGCGGGCGTCTGGCCCAGCGTGGCGCGGCCCTGCGCCAGCGCGTCCTTCAGGCGCACATGCGGTGCCGTGACCGGGGGCAGCACGCGGTTCCAGTAGCGCTGCACACCGCGCACGATGGCGCCGGGAATGGCCGGGAAGAACTCGGGCACCGAGGCCAGCACCACCTGCCTGATGCCGGTTTTGGCCAGCACGGCCGGCAGCTTGTCGGCGAACATGTCCACCATCACCAGCACCTGGGCGCCGGCGTTGTTGAACTGGTGGATCATCTCGGATTCGGTGTAGAGCGGGTTGGTGTTCACCAGCACGCAGCCGGCCTTGAACACGCCCAGTGCCGCCACCGGATAGCCCAGGCTGTTGGGCAACTGCACGGCCACCCGCTCGCCCGCCTTCAGGCCCACCACCGCGCGCAGGTAGCCGGCGAAGGCGTCGGAGAGCTCGTCCACCTGCGCAAAGCTGAGCCTGCCGTTCATGCCATTGGGCACGACGCAGCTGAAGGCGGCCTTGACCTTGCTTTCGGCCTGCCATTTCTTGCAGCTCTCATGGGCCATTTCGGCCAGGTTGCGGTAGGGCAGGGGCTCCAGCTCGGGGGAGATGCCGACCTGCTGATACGTCGAGTGCCAGGGGCGCGCCGGTGATGCGGTCATGAAATGGTCCGGTGGATGAAGAAAACGAACGCGTGTTCGATTTTTTGGGGCGCTTGATGATAGTCAAACCCGCCCGACACTTTCTGGAGTGGGGGCTCGGAATCTGCTCAGGGTATACCCTTGGTCGGCCGTCCGGTGCCGGCGCGGCGCTGCGCCGCGAGTGGGTCCTGGCGGCCGGTCAGCCCGCTGGCGGTGTGGCCGGAACCCGGTAGGCGCGTCCGCCCGGATAGCGGTGCATGATGTCCATGACCCATGGTCCGAGCTGACGCGCGATGCGGGCGTAGCCGCCGTGGGTGGGGTGGATCTCGTTGAGCCAGTCGCCCGATCTGCCCGACGCATCCGGGTCGGCCGGTCTCAGGGCCACCTGGCTGGCGTCGAACACATGGACCTTCGGCACGGCCTGCGGGTGCCCCGAGTCCTGGTCGAAGGACATCAGCAGCGAGCGCAGGCGCGAGAACAGTTCGTGGACCAGGCCTTGCCTGACCGCCTGGTCGCGGATGTCGTAAACCAGCATGGCACGGTAGAGCCAGGCATCCGGTGCGAACGGCATCACGCCGGCGCGCCGCACCACCGGCTCGGCATAGGTGTGCAGCATCAGCGGACTCTCCCGCGAGGGCCCGAGGTCCTTGAGGCGGACGATCTCCAGCAGGGCGGCGTGCAGGTAGGTGGCCAGCTTGTCCCAGCCGGCCCGGCTGAGGTGCCGGGCGGGTGACGGGTCGCCCGGGTTGACCATGGAGGCTTCGGCCTGCGTCAGCAGCAGGCGGTCTTCGGGCCTGACCGGCGCGCCATGCAGGACCGGTGGAATCTGGGCGGCGTCGATCAGGTCGTTGCCGCCCGCGGACAGCAGGATGCCCTCGAAGAAGCTCGCGTGGCCGGGTTCGCACAGCAGGCGCACGAAATGCGGGTCGTCGACCATGCGCGCCATGCGGACCATGGTGTCGCCGGGGTAGGCGCAGTTGACCACCACGGTCGACGGATGGAGCCTGAGCGGGTTGAGCAGGTTGCTGCTGCGGCCATTGAGGGCGCCGATCGACATCCAGGAGTCGCCCTCGGCCAGCAGCCGCCAGCCGTACAGGGAAAGGGGCGCGTGGGCGTCGTGGTGGATTTCCCAGGCCCGGCGCTGGTCCACGGGCACGGGCCTGTTTCTCTGGGGCATCTTGAGCTCCTGGGGCTTGCGCAGGGCGCGAGCACCAGCTTGCCGGACGATGCCCGTGTGCACATCCCCCCGCTGGGTGTTGACGCTTGCGGTGGACTGTGCTCAGTCGGCTTCAGCGCAGCAGATGGGTCCACTTGCCGATGTTGAACACCTGTCCGTACCCCTTCTTCCTGAGCATCATCCGGGCCATGCCGCTGCGGGTGCCGCTGGCACAGCAGAGCACCACCGGCGCCGTGTTCGGGATCTCCTGCAGACGGCTGCCCAGCTCGTTGAGCGGTATGTTGACCGCGCCGGGTGCATGGCCGCCGGCGAACTCCTCGGGCGAGCGCACATCGACCACCACCGCACCCTGGTCCCTGAGCCGGGGCAGCAGGCCGATCACGCGGCGGGTGTTCCACCACTTGTAGCCGAACCACAGCGCCAGCAGCAGCAGGGGCCAGTACTGTTCGAGGTAGAAAGACAGGTTCATGCGAATCCTTGGTGCGGCAGAAGAAAAGGCGTGCAGTGGGGGGAGCGAGAGGCGGGTGTGCGCCCGGATCGACACCCCGCATGCCTGAAAATACCTGGGGGAGTATACATTGCGGGACAGGCTTCGGGGCCGTGCGCCATGCCGGCAGACCCGCGGCGCAGCGCCCGCGCCGGCGCAGAAGGACAATAGCGGTGCTTTCCTGGCGAAACCCCCGCATCCCCGGAGGTCTCGCCGCCAACCCGTCCGACCCTGGAGCGACACCGTGAAATTCAAGACCATGGCCCTGGCTGCGCTGATCGCCATCGCGGCCACCGGCACCGCCGGATGGTTCAGCCTGGACAAGGAAACCCGGGGCTTCCTGGCCCATTTCCCCACCGACCGCGACGTGCTGTTCTGGAAGCAGTCCCAGCGCGATGCCGCCTTCCGGGCGCTCGACCGCCTGCCCTTCCTGGCCCGGCACCGGGTCATCCCGGCCGGTGACACACCGTCGGTCCTGCCGCCCGGTGCGCCGCTGACCCTGCCTGTCGATGTCGATGCCTACATGCAGGGGCAGCGCAGCGCGGGGCTGCTCATCCTGCACGACGGACAGGTGAGGCTGGAGCGCTACGGGCTGGACTTCGACGCCGACGGGCGCTGGACCAGCTTCTCGGTCGCCAAGTCCATCACCTCGACGCTGGTCGGCGCGGCGGTCAGGGACGGCCATATCCGCAGCATGGACGACAAGGTCAGCGACTACATCGCGGAGATGAAGGGCTCGGCGTATGACGATGTCAGCATCCGGCAGTTGCTGACCATGACCTCCGGCATCGAATGGAACGAGGACTACGGCGACCCCAACTCCGATGTGGCCCGCTTCAACAACCACCAGCCCGAGCCCGGCGTCGACGCGCTGGTGAGCTACCTGCGCAAGCTGCCGCGCGCCGCGCCCGCCGGCACCCGCTGGCTCTACAGCACCGGCGAGACCAACCTGGTCGGCGTGCTGGTGATGCGTGCCACCGGCAAACCGCTGTCCGACTACCTGTCCGAGAAGATCTGGGTGCCCGCCGGCATGGAACAGCAGGCCACCTGGATCCTGAGCAAGACCGGGCAGGAAATCAGCGGCTGCTGCATCCAGGCGGCCACCCGCGACTACGCCCGCTTCGGGCAGTTCATCCTGGACGGCGCCCGCGTCGGCGGCCAGAGCATCGTGCCCGAGGGCTGGCTGCAGGAGGCCACCAGCACCCGCACCGGCATCGGCCGGCCGGGGCGCGGGTACGGCTACCAGTGGTGGACCTACGACGACGGCAGCTTCTCGGCGCGCGGCATCTTCGGCCAGGGCATCTTCATCGACCCCGCGCGCCGGCTGGTCATCGCCTCCAATGCCAACTGGGCCGCCAGCGCCTCCGACCCCGAGGCCAGCGAGGCGCGCGAGGCCTTCTACCGGGCGGTGCAGCAGGCGGTGGACCAGGAGGCCGCCGCCCGGGCCGGCAACTGAGCCGGTGCCACGAACTGGGGCCTGTTTGCGGGCCTCATGCGGGCTTAGGGCGGGGGCGGCGGCGCCTATGCTGCAGGCAGCCACCTCAGGAGCCATCCCCATGACCATCGAGCTGCACGACGCCGTCGAGCGCACCAACCTCACGAGCAACAACAAGTTCGAGCTGATGCTGTTCCGCCTCGGGCAGGCGCCGGGCAGCGAGCGACGCGAGCTCTACGGGATCAACGTCTTCAAGGTGCGCGAGATCATGGTCATGCCGACCATCACCGCCATCGCCAATGCGGCGCCCCACGTGCTCGGGGTCGCCAACATCCGCGGCCAGATCATCCCGGTGATCGACCTGCCGGCGGTGGTCGGCTGCACACCCCGGCGCGGGCTCACCATCCTGATGGTCACCGAGTACGCCCGCACCACCCAGGCCTTCGCGGTCGAGGAGGTGGACGAGATCGTGCGGCTGGACTGGAACCGGGTGCTGGCGGCCGAGGGCAACGGGGGCGACCTGGTGACCAGCATCGCCCGGCTCGACAGCGAGGACGGCGCCGCTGCCGGGCGCCTGGTGCAGGTGCTGGATGTGGAGCAGATCCTGCGCAACGTGTTGCCCGCGGCCTGCGAGGCCATCACTGCGCAGAGCGTGGGCCCGGCGGTCAGCCTGCCCAAGGGCTCCATCGTGCTGGCGGCCGACGACTCGCCGGTGGCCCGCATGATGATCGAGCAGGGGCTGAACGCCATGGGCGCCACCTACGTCATGACCAAGACCGGCCAGGAGGCCTGGGAGCGCCTGCAGGCCATCGAGGCCGAGGCGCAAGCCGAAGGCAAGACGGCGCAGGACAAGGTGGCCGTGGTGCTGACCGACCTGGAGATGCCGGTCATGGACGGCTTCACCCTGACACGGCACATCAAGGGCGACAAGCGCTTCAGCTCGATTCCGGTCGTCATCCACTCGTCGCTGACCGGCACGGCCAACGAGGCGCATGTGAGCTCCGTCGGGGCCGATGCCTATGTGGCCAAGTTCGTGGCCAGCGAGCTGGCCGCGACCATCCGGCAGGTGATCCGGCACTGACCACCGGCCAGCCTGGCAGCCGGGCAGCCGCCCCGTCGCCTATGGCGAGAGCGTGATGCGCAGCGTCCGTCCGTCCGCCAGCGTGGCGCAGGCGCCCTGGGGCAGCGGTGTCAGCCGCTCGACAACACCCGGCAGCGGCTTGAGGTCTCCCAGTTCGGTCCACTGGCCGGGCGCGTCCCAGCGCAGCGCGTGCAGCGCGCGCCGTGTCATGTCGGGCAGCACGATGGCGGGCCGCTGGCCGGGCAGCTGCACGATCACCGCCAACTCCTGTTCAAGCGCACCCATGCGGTGGTTCGACACGTCCAGCGCGCTTGCAAACGGCAGCAGTGCCGGAGGCCGCACGTGCAGCAGCTGCAGCACGCCGCCGATGTGCGGCGTGACCACGCTGGCCAGGTCCAGCTGTCCGTCGCCGTCGAAGTCAGCCACGCCCACCGGGTTGAGCCAGCGGAAGCTGGAGCCCACGAAGGGGCCGCGGGCGCGCTCGGCCAGGCGCGGCCCTTCGGCCCCGTGGTCGACACCCAGCACCACCAGCGAAGCGCCACGCAGCACGTCCGCCTCAATCAGCACCACCTCTTCGCTGCCGTCACGGTCCAGGTCGACGATGCGGGGTACCCGGTCCTCGTAGACCCGGTTCAGGGGCAACACCCGCTCCACCACCACCCACTCACCCGCGCGTGACCTCACCAGCGCATGCACGCTGCCGGCGTGCACCGGCGAGCCCAGCGCGCGGTGCGGGTAGCGCAAGGTGGGCGACCCCAGCCACACCCAGGCCAGATCGTGCCGCCCCGCCACCGCCTGGCTGTCGGCCAGGCGCTCCGCCGCCTGGGACGGCATGGGCTGCAAGGGCGGAAAACCCGCCCCGGAGCCACTGCAGGCCGCGGCATGAGGGGTCACCGTCAGCCCCATGGCGACGGCCGGCGGCTGCAGGGCCAGACAGGCCAACAGCACACCCCAGGCGCCCAGGGCCCCCAGGGGCCCTCGCGCGGGCCGGCGCCTGAGACAGGCAAGTCGGGAAAGCAGTTGGTGGGACATGGCCATCGGTCGTGTCCGGGCCTGCGGTCTTACACCGGCCTGCCAACCGGCCCCGGGATGGTGCCCATGGCGGCAAGGATGCGGAAGCTCGACTACCATGCGCCCATGAGCACCACCACCCCCTACACCCCACCGGCCGTCTGGACCTGGGACCAGGCCAGCGGCGGCAAGTTCGCCAACATCAACCGCCCCATCGCCGGCCCCACGCACGAGAAGGCGCTGCCGGTGGGCAGGCACCCCCTGCAGCTGTACTCGCTGGCCACGCCCAACGGCGTGAAGGTCACCATCATGCTCGAGGAGCTGCTGGCCCTGGGCCACAGCGGCGCCGAGTACGACGCCTGGCTGATCAGGATCAGCGAGGGCGACCAGTTCTCCAGCGGCTTCGTCGAGGTCAACCCGAACTCCAAGATCCCGGCCCTGATGGACCACAGCACCGACCCGCCCACGCGCGTGTTCGAGTCCGGCGCCATCCTGCTGTACCTGGCCGAGAAGTTCGGCGCCCTGCTGCCCAAGGCCCACGGCCCGCGCACCGAGGCGCTGAACTGGCTGTTCTGGCAGATGGGCTCGGCGCCCTACCTGGGCGGCGGCTTCGGCCACTTCTACGCCTACGCGCCCGAGAAGTTCGAGTACCCCATCAACCGCTTCGCCATGGAGGTCAAGCGCCAGCTCGACGTCCTCAACCGCCATCTGGCCGACCGGGCCTGCATGGCCGGCGACGAGTACAGCATCGCCGACATCGCCATCTACCCCTGGTACGGTGCGCTGGTCGAAGGCAAGATCTACGACGCCGCCACCTTCCTGTCGGTGCACGAGTACACCCATGTGCAGCGCTGGGCCGCAGCCATCGGCGAGCGCCCGGCCGTGCAGCGCGGGCGCCGCATCAACCGGGTCTGGGGCGACGAAGCCGGGCAGGTGCCCGAGCGGCACTGAACGCCGGGGGCTGCACCCGCAGCCGGCTTCAGGCCTGCCACACCGCGAACCCGGCCGAGCGCAGGTCGGTGGCGACCGCCACCTCGCGCGCGGCCGCTTCTTCGTAGGTCATCGGGTTGAAGCCCTCGTACAGGTCGGGCAGCAGCCGCAGACCGTACTTCGTCACGAAGGCGTTGGCCTGGATGCCGGCCTTGTGCCGGTCGAAGCGCAGGTCCGGGTCCAGCCCGGTCATGCCCACGTAGACGCAGGGCTTGCCCTCGACGTGATCCGGGTTGCGCCGCCGAAAGCGCGCCTCCTGCAGCACGTCGGGGTGCAGCTCGATGACGTAGACGTGGTGGTGCCGGTGCGCCTTGCTCAAGACAGATCCACCTATACTGATTTTTGGTGAGGGTCGTTATCAAATATCGCATGTTTTGAGGAGGTTCTCGGCATGAGTGTGGTGTTCCGTCTCAACCGGTTGGCGAGCCGGTGGTTCTGGCTCGGTGTGGTTGTGGTCTGGGCGCCGCTGGGCTGGGCGCAGTCCAGCCTGGTGCAAGACATTCCCAGCCGCGACGGCGTGACGCAGCGGGTGCTGTGGGTGCAAGCGCCGCAGGCCAAGGGGGTCATGGTGGTGATGCCAGGCGGGCACGGCGGCATGCAGATCTCCGACCGGGGCGCCATCCAGTGGGGTGAGACCATCTTTTTTGTGCGCAACCGCGAGGCGCTGGCCCGACAGGGAGTCCACGTGTTGGTGGTCGACGCGCCGTCAGACAAGCAGAAACCGCCGTACCTCAACGGCCACCGCCAGCGCCCCGACCATGTGACCGACCTTCGGGCCGTCATCCGCTGGGCCCGCGAACAGACAGGGCTGCCCGTCTGGCTGGCCGGATTCAGCCGGGGCACGCATTCTGCCGCCTACTATGCGCTGCAGACCGGTGACAGCGAGGATGCCCCTGATGCGGTGGTGCTGGCCGCGTCCATCCTGTCTGACAAGCCGCCCACGCGTACCGTGCCCGACAAGCCGCTGGAGCGCATCAAGGTGCCTGTGCTCTGGGTGCACCATGAGCAGGACAGCTGCCAGTTCTGCCCCTATGCCATGCTCAAGCCTGCCATGGACAAGGCGGTCAACGTGCCGGTGCAGGCCCTGCTGTCGTACACCGGTGGCACCGACCACACCGACACCTGCGGGCCCTTGGGATACCACGGGTTCCGGCAACTGGAGAGCGACGTGGAGAAGGACATCATTGCCTGGCTGCTGGCCAACGCACCCAGGCGCCAAAAGGGCTCGTGAGGTCCCGCGAGCCCGCCTACTGCTCCACCATTTCCACCCGCCGGTTGAGCGCGCGGCCGGCTTCGGTCCGGTTGCCGCTCACTGGCGAGAGGCTGGCCACGCCGCGGGCGCTCAGGCGCCTGGCGTCGACCCGGTGGGTGTTCACCAGGGCCGCCACCACCGCTTCAGCCCGTTTGAGCGACAGCGCCAGGTTGGCGTCCAGGCTGCCCACGTTGTCGGTGTGCCCCACGATGTGCACGCGCAGCGCTGGTCGTGCCTTGAGAACGGCGGCCATCTGGTCCAGCTGCGGCTTGGACTCCGGTTTGATGTCGGCCTTGCCGGTGTCGAAGTGAATGCCGTAGAGGGCGATGCGACCGTCCGCGTCCAGGCCCTTGCCGATGGCGTCGGCCGACACGGTGACCTGCCCCGTGGCCATGGCCTTGGGCTCGACGATCTGGATGGCCACCGCCGCCTGGGCGGTTTTCTCGCCGGTCTTGTAGTGGTCGCGGGCGAACAGGCTGACCGGGCCGGTCAGCACCGACACCGACACATCCGTGCCACCCCGTGACAGGGTGCCGTAGACATACAGGCCTTCGCGGTCAAACGGCGAAATGTCCGAGGCGAACGGGCTCAGAAAACCCACGCCTGAGAAATTGGCGCGCCAGTGCTGGCCCGGGTTCCACCAGGCTTTGCGACCGTCCACCGAGGTCACCACCTTCAGACCCGCCGCCTTGAGCGCCTGCTCGAAATTGCGGTGCACCTCCAGCGCGGTCTTGCCCGCGGGGGCCACGTAGATGAGGCGGGTCACCTTGCCCTCGGTGATGACTGGCCTTTCCAGGTCGATCTCTTTGGTGGGGTCGTAGCCGGAGGCCTTGTTGGGCAGGAAGAAGCGGCCGGCATCGAACTCCAGCTGCTGGTAACCCACCATCTGCGAGCCCGCAAAGCGCGAGACCAGCGGGTGGTCGGCACCACCCTGGACGTCCGGCCCCATGGCCTGAGCCTGCGCCTGCACCGACACACCCAGCGCCAGCAGCCCGGCCAGGCAGGCCAGCGAGGCGCGACGCGACACCCATGAAAACACGCTTGAACGCATGCGTTGGCTCCCTGTTCTGGAATGCAGATGAAACCCCGGCAAGACCCGCCAGCCCATGGTCGTCGGGTGGGCCTGACGAAACAGGAGCGAAGCTTATCCGACCTGGGTGTCGGTTGCGTTGGGTGGGCGAAAAGGCTGGCATTGATGCGTTCGGCCCCTTGTGCTGGCAGCCCATGCTGCCGGCCAAGGGCGACTTGACGACGATCAAACGCTTGCGCCCAGTGGCAGAACACAATGGCCTGCGAAGGGCACTCGCGAGGCGCAGCAGTCGTTGCGTCGCTTGGCCCCACACGAAAGGACGCTGGCATATGAACCCCTTGCAACGAAGCTCATGGGCTTGTGCCGCCTTGCTGGCCCTTTGTGCAGGGGCGCAGGCCCAAACGCCTGCAGGGCAGGCCCAGCTCGACCTCGCGGCCGATGCGGCCTGCGAGCTGAAGCTCAGCGGCAAGCCCATGGGCTCAATGAGCCCCGGCGTTCATCGCACCCTTGTGGTGACACCCGGACAGGTCGAAGTGACATGCACCGGGGCCGACAAGGCGCTGGCCCAGGCGCAGGAACAGGTCACGCTCAAGGCCGGCGAGACCCAGGTGCTTCGACTGCGCCTGCGCTGGGTGCCCGTGGCCGACGGCGTTCTCGACAACGCCGGCCGCCTGATCTGGACCCGGCAGGACAACGGCACCGACGTGGACTGGGAAGGTGCCGCGGCGTGGTGCGCCAGCCTGGGGCAGGGCTGGCGCCTGCCCAGCCGCGCCGAACTGGAGTCACTCACCGCAGGCTCTGC
>SBFS01000095.1 GCA_006227825.1 Burkholderiales bacterium
AGGTCCGAGTGGCGCGTGACCCGGAACTGGGAGAACTCCGTGACCTGGCGGCCGGGGAACAGGTCGTTCAGGTGCGAGCGGATCAGGCTTGAGATGGAGACGAAGTGCAGCTGGCGCGAACCCTTGACCGCCGGCATCTGCAGGAAACGCGGCAGGATGCGCGGCACCTTCACGATGGCCACCTCGTTCTCCCGCCCGAAGGCATCCTTGCCGGTGAGACGGACAATGAAGTTCAGGGACTTGTTGGCCACCTGCGGGAAAGGGTGCGCCGGGTCCAGCCCGATGGGCAGCAGCAGCGGCTGGACCTCGCGCACGAAGTAGTCCTTGACCCAGCGCCTCTGGCGCGGGTTGCGCTCGCTGTGGGGCACGACGCGGATGCCCTTTTTCTCCAGCAGCGGCAGCAGTTCGTCGTTGTAGATGGCGTACTGCTGGGCCACCAGCTCGTGCACCCGCTGCGACAGGGCATCGTAGCTCTGCGCGGTGTACAGTCCGCGCTGTTCGTTGGTCAGGTGGGCGGTCAGGTGAGGCGCCACGCGCACCTCGAAGAACTCGTCCAGGTTGCTCGAGACGATGCTCAGGTAGCGAAGCCGCTCCAGCAGGGGAACATCGGCGCGCCTGGCCCAGTCCATGACGCGGGCATTGAAGGCCAGGATGCTGTGATCCCTGTCTAGGAACGGGATTTTCTGGGTCTGGGAGTTGCCGCTCATGGGGTCCGACAGGAAAGGGTGACCCGCACAGCGGGCGGGCCGGCTGCGGCAGCCTCACGCTGCCGTCGACGCTGCGATGCCCTCCATTATCCGCGGCAAAAAATGTCAGATGCGTGACAGCCGTCTTCCTGTCACGCATCCGCGCATCTTCCTCTGGCGCGGCCCGGCGCCCGCGTCAGACCATGCCGGCCTCGCGCACTGAAGTCTGCACCGCAGCCGGGTGGACCTGGCCCTGCCAGTGAACCAGCTCCAGCCGGCCGTCCGCATGTTCAACCAGGGCGCTCAGGCTCTCGACCCAGTCACCGTCGTTGCAGTACAGCGTGCCGTCGATGGACCGCATTTCAGGCCGGTGGATGTGCCCGCAGACCACCCCCTGGTAACCGCGGTGGCGAGCCTCTGCCGCCACCGCCCGTTCGAAATCGGTGACATAGTTGAGCGCGCTCTTGACGCGGTGCTTGAGGTACTGGGAGAGCGACCAGTAGGGCAGCCCGAGGCGGGCGCGCCAGCTGTTGAGGTGCCGGTTGAGCCGCAGGCTGAACTCGTACAGGTTGTCTCCCAGGTAGGCCAGCCAGCGGGCGCACTGGATCACGCCGTCGAAATGGTCGCCGTGGATCACCCAAAGCCGCCGGCCGTCGGCGGTCAGGTGCACGGCCTCCTTGCGCACCTCGATGCCGCCGAAGTGGTGGCCGTCGAACTGGCGGGCGAATTCGTCGTGGTTGCCGGGCACGAAGATGACCCGGCAGCCCTTTCGTGCCCGCCGCAGCACCTTCTGCACCACATCGTTGTGGGCCTGCGGCCAGAACCAGCGCCGGCGAAGCTGCCAGCCGTCGATGATGTCTCCGACCAGGTACAGCGAGTCGCTCGGGTGCTCGCGCAGGAACTCCAGCAGCGCCCGCGCCTGGCAGCCGGGTGTTCCCAGGTGCAGGTCGGAGATGAAGACCGCCCGGTAGCGCGGCGCTTCGTGGCGGTCGGCAGCGTCCTCCTGGTCACTTTCGGCCGCCCGCAGTCCGCCTTCGGCCGCCGCCAGAGCGGCCCTGGCCGTGAGGATGGCGCCGCTGGCCGAGGGCGTGTGCATCAGGCCCCCAGGAAGTGGCGCCGGTAGCGCGCAGGCAGATCGGCGATGCGCATCATCATCGGCAGGTCTGCCGCGTTGAAGTCCGGGTCCCAGGCCGGAGGCCCGAGCACCTTCGCGCCCAGCCGCAGGTAGCCCTTGATCAGCGCGGGCGGCTCCACCTCCAGGCTGTCGTCGAGCTGCTCGATGGGCAGAGGCAGGCGCGGCCTGACGTGAAACTCGATCGACGCCAGGTGCCTGTCCCTGACCTGGCGCCAGATGCTGGCGGCCGCATGGCCGCCACCGACCACGCCCTGCGGACCGTTCCAGTTCATGGGGATGCTGGCACAGCCGATCATCACGTCCAGCTGGTTGCGCACCATGAATTCGGCCAGGGCTCCCCACAGGGCCATGATCACGCCGCCGTGGCGGTGATCGCGATGCACACAGCTCCTGCCCAGCTCCACCATCCGGTCGCGCACGGTGCGCAGCCGGGTCAGGTCGAACTCGGTGTCGCTGTAGGTGCTGCCCACGCGGCGTGCCTGGGCCGGCGTCAGCACGCGGTAGGTCCCGATCACCTGGCGGGTCAGGCCGTCGCGCACCAGCAGGTGCTCGCAGAAGTCGTCGAACAGGTCGACGTCGTGCCCCGGCACCGCATTGGGCAGCGTGGCGCCCATCTCGCCGGCGAACACCTCGTACCTCAGTCGCTGCGCCTCGCGAACCTCGTCAAGATGGCGTGCCCAGGCCACCTCGACGCCCGCCGCAGCGTGTTCTGCCACCAGCGGACGGGGCGTGAAATCGGGTCGCGGATGAAGCGACCCCCTGGGCAGGGCGTGGGGGGACAGGTCGAAGGTGGGTGTCGGCAGGTCTTTCATCCGGTCTTCTCCAGCCGCACCGTGCGGCTCCTGCCAGGAATTCTGTGGAGCGGATGTGACCCCTTGACGAAGAAGCGGTGACAAAGCCGTGAAACCGGGCGCGCGGCAGGCCAGCCCGGCGTTTGCCTTCGCGTCCGTCCGGTCACCGTCCTGTCACACACGATCGGTACGCTTTGTGTCCCCTCCCCCCAGGATCGCTCCATGCTTCCCGACTTCCACCAGGACATCGTCCAGCGCATCGAGCGCGACCTGATCGACAGCTACGACGAGGAGCTGGAGCTGGAGATCGAGGACCGCCAGCTGGACGAGGCCGGCCAGGTGATCGCGCGCACCGACGCCGAACGGTCCGAGCGCATGCGTTACTTCAGGGAGCTGTTCAGGCTGCAGGCCGAACTGGTCAAGCTGCAGGACTGGGTGGCCCACACGCGCCAGAAGGTGGTGATCCTGTTCGAAGGGCGCGACGCCGCCGGCAAGGGCGGTGTCATCAAGCGCATCACGCAGCGGCTCAATCCGCGTGTCTGCCGGGTGGTGGCCCTGCCGGCGCCAAACGACCGGGAACGCACCCAGTGGTATTTCCAGCGCTACGTTCCGCACCTGCCGGCGGCCGGCGAGATGGTGCTGTTCGACCGCAGCTGGTACAACCGCGCCGGGGTCGAGAGGGTCATGGGCTTCTGCACGGACGACGAGTACGAGGAATTCTTCCGCTCGGTGCCCGAGTTCGAGCGCATGCTGGTGCGCTCTGGCATCCGGCTGATCAAGTACTGGTTTTCCATCACCGACGACGAGCAGCACCTGCGCTTCCTGGGCCGCATCCACGACCCCCTCAAGCAATGGAAGCTCAGCCCCATGGACCTGGAGAGCCGCCGGCGCTGGGAGGACTACACCCGGGCCAAGGAGACCATGATCGAGCGCACCCACATCGCCGAGGCGCCGTGGTGGGTCGTGCAGGCGGTGGACAAGAAGAAGGCCCGGCTCAACTGCATCCACCACCTGCTCGGGCAGTTCGGCTACCACGAGATCGAGCGCCCGGAGGTCGTGCTGCCGGCGCGCGTGCGCAACCCCGACTACATCCGCCACCCGGTGCCGGCGGACATGATCGTTCCCGAGGTCTACTGAGAACGCGGCCCCGGGGCCTGCGAGAATGGCGGGCGTGAACGCCCTGCCCGCCCGGCCTCTTGCCCTGCACCTGCACCCTGCCTCCGCCTGGTTCCCCGCCTGCGGGGTCGAGGTGTCATTGGCCTTGGCCGGCTCGCCACAGGGTCCGGGGCTGCTGCTGGACTACCGCCTGACTGGGGGCGAACAGGCCCTGGTGGAGCTGTCCATACCGTTGCCCGCCGGCGCCGGCCCGGCAGACGGACTCTGGCGGGCGACCTGTTTCGAGCTGTTCGTGACCACCGAGGGCGACACTGCCTACCGCGAGTTGAACTTCTCGCCCTCGGGGCAATGGGCCTGCTACGCCTTCGACCGCGAGCGAGAACGCGCGGCCGACCCGCTGCCCGTGCCGACCGCGCCCGTGGTTGACTGGCGCGCAAGAGAAGCAGCCGGTCTGCAGGCCTGGGTGCCGGCCGCCCTGCTGCCGCCGCAGCGCCCCTGGCGCGTCGGCCTCAGCGCCGTTCTTGTGCACCGCGACGGACGCCTGGCCTACCTGGCGCTGCACCACCCGAAAGCCACACCGGACTTCCACGACCGGCGTGGCTGGACCTTGTGCCCCGACCTGCCCCTTTTCCCCGCGTTCTCCTGAACGCCTCCTGTCATGCACACCATGCAATTCGGCATCGAGCGATTCCTGTCCGACCCGTCGCTGCGCGCACC
>SBFS01000130.1 GCA_006227825.1 Burkholderiales bacterium
AGGGTCGCGGCCGCGAGCACGGCGGCCACCAGCAGGTGGGGTGCGTACCGGTCGCGGCCCGTGCGGACCATGCCGTGGCCGATGACTGCCGACAGAAAAATCAGACCAGGCGCCAGGGCATCGGCCGGATGGGCGGTGAAGAAGAACAGGTAGGCGCACACCGCCAGTGCAGCCCCGGACGTGACGAGGCTGACTGCGGCCATGACCTGGCGGCGCATGGCATCCTCGTGGCTGTCCCTGCCCGGGGGCACGGGCGAAGATGTCTGCTTGTCTGCTTGCATCGGGGGGCCGGGACCTGCTGGATCGGATGGAGTGGACTGGCGGCTATTGACGGTATCGGGCTGAGCCCGGATTACTTGAGCACAGAGCGGGCGCACGGGGCACCGGGCGTGCGGCACCATTCGCTCCAGCTGCCGGGGTAGAGGGTGCTGCGGCCCAGACCGGCCAGTTCCATGGCCAGCAGGTTCGGGATGGCGCTGACCCCGCTGCCGCACTGGTGCACCACCGTGGCGGGGTCGCGTCCGCCCAGCAGGGCGTCGAACTCCAGGCGCAGCCGTCCGGCCGGCTTGAAGCGGCCGTCGGCCTCGAAGTTGTCGCCGAAGGGGCGGTTGAGCGCACCCGGGATGTGCCCCGCGACCGGATCCAGCGGCTCGACCTCGCCCCTGAACCGGGGGGCGATGCGGGCGTCCAGCAGGGTCTGGGCCGGTGATCCCAGTGCCTGGGCCACCTGCGTGCGGGTCAGCATCCGGACCCGCGGGTCCGACAGCGGGTAGGGCGGCGCAAGGGGCGCAAGCGACGGTCCCGGGCCGGCCTCCAGGGCCCCCTGGCTGGCCACCCAGGCCGCGGTGCCGCCATCGAGGACGGCCACGGCTTCATGACCGCACCACTTGAGCATCCACCAGAGGCGGGCACAGAACGCGGCTCCCTGGGCTTCGCAGACCACCGCCTGCATGCCCGGTTGCAGGCCGGTGCGCCCCAGCCAGCCGGCCAGGCGTTCGCGCGCGGGCAGGGGGTGGCGGCCGCCGCAGACCGCGCCTGCTCCCGAATGGTCGCTCAGGTCGCGGTCCAGGTCGGCGTGCATGGCGCCGGGAATGTGGCCCTGCTCGAACAGGGCCCGGCCCCGGCCCGGATCCATGAGGTCGAAGCTGCAGTCGTAGACCTTCACGGGCTGACCCGTGGTCATCAGGTTGCGCAGGTCTGCGGCGTCGATCAGCGTCGTGTACATCGACCCCATTGTGGGTCAGCAGGGCGGTTTTTGGCGATCCCACCAAAGACTTAAGGCCCGACAAGGCCCGACCCCGTGCCGCGCGGTCCTCCAGCTCAGCCGTGCTCCTCGGCCGGCGAATGTGGCACGGCGCGGGAGCGCAGCACGGTGGCCAGGATCCCGCTGGCGATGATCAGGGCCATGCCCAGCCAGCCGACCAGGGGCAACTGGTCGCCGAAGATCGTGATGCCGAACAGTCCGGCAAACACGATGCCGGTGTACTGCAGGTTGGCCACCACCATGGTGGCGCCCCGTGCGTAGGCGCGCGTCATGCAAAGCTGGCCGAAGACCGCGAGCAGGCCGATGGGCAGCAGCCACAGGGCCGTGGGCCAGCGCAGGGGGCTGATGCCCACGAAGGCGGTTCCCAGCAGGCCCGCCACCACGGCGCCGAGCGAAAAGTAGAACACGGTGCGGCTCTCGGGCTCACCGGCCCTCGACAGCGCGGCCACCTGCAGGTAGGCAAACGCCGAGAAGACGCCTGACAGAAGCCCGACCAGCGCGCCGGCGGCCTGGTCCTCGTTGAGCGTGGGGCGCAGCATCATGGCCACGCCCCCGAACCCGGCGAGCACCGTCAGGAACAGGGGCCCCTGGCGCCGGATCGGTACCTGGCGCCCCTGCATCAGCAGCGCACCCCCGAGCAGGAAGGCGGCGATCCACACGCTGCTCATGTAGTTCAGCGTCACGGCGGTGGCCAGCGGCAGGGTGGCGATGGCGTAGAACCAGGACACCAGGGCCACCGTGCCGACCACGCTGCGCCAGAAGTGCATCATCGGCACCGAGGTGGCCAGCGAGGTGCCGCGTGCGCGCGTGTAGGCCAGCAGGAACAGCATGCCCACCACGCCCCGGTAGGCCACGATCTCGAAGCTGTTGAAATGGGCCGATGCGAACTTGATGCAGACCCCCATGCTGGCGAAGAAAAGCGACGCCAGCAGCATCCAGAGGGCCTGCATGCATCAGCCCCTGACCGCGTCGCCCATATGCCGGCGGTACCACTCGTGGAAGTGCTGCATGCCGTCCTCCATCGGGCTCTGGTAGGGGCCGACCTCGTTGTCGCCCCGGGCCAGCAGGGCCTTGCGGCCCGCGTCCATGCGCTCGGCGATCTCGTCGTCCTCGATGCAGGTTTCCATGTAGGCGGCCCGCTGGGCCTCGACGAACTCGCGCTCGAAGGCGGCGATTTCCTCCGGGTAGTAGAACTCCACCATGTTCAGCGTCCTGTCCACGCTGACCGGGTGCAGGGTCGAGACGGTGAGCACGTGCGGATACCACTCCACCATGATGTGGGGGTAGTAGGTCAGCCAGATGGCGCCGTGTTCGGGCAGTTGCCCGTTGCGGTACTGCATGAGCTGCTGGTGCCAGCGCTGGTACACCGGGCTGCCCGACTGGGACAGCAGGTTCTGCACGCCCACGGTCTGGACCGAGAACTCGGGCTTGAACTCCCAGTGCAGGTCGCTGCAGGTGACGAAGTTGCCCAGGCCCGGGTGGAAGGGTTCGACGTGGTAGTCCTCCAGGTAGACCTCGATGAAGGTCTTCCAGTTGTAGTTGCACTCGTGCAGCTCCACATGGTCGAGCACCATGCCCTCGAAGCTCAGCGCCGGGCGTGGCCCCATGCCCGCCAGGTCGGCTGCGATGTCGCGGCCGTTGTCCTCGAAGAGCATGCCGTTCCACTCGCGCAGGGCGTAGCGGTTGAGGTCCAGGCAGGGGTCGTGCGAGAAATGGGGTGCGCCCAGCAGGGAGCCCAGCGGGCTGCCCTGGCCGCCGCTGTAGGTCCAGCGGTGCAGCGGGCAGACGATGTGGCCACCGGCGTGGCCCTTGCGGTTCTCGCCCAGGTTGCCGCGGCCGCTGAGCATCACGGCCTGCCGGTGGCGGCAGACGTTGGAGACCAGTTCCACCCCGTTGGGCGTGCGCACCAGGGCCCGGCCCTCTTTCTCGTGCGGCAGCGCGTGGTAGTCGCCCACGTTGGGCACGGCGTTGGTGTGCCCCACATAGCGGGGCCCGCGCTGGAAGATCGTTTCAAGTTCCCTCTGGAACAGCGCCTCGTCGAAGTAGCTGGAAACCGGAAGTTGGCTTTCGGCCTGCTGAAGCTGAAGACTCAAATCAGACATGATGGTCCTGACCTAAAGACTCCCCCTATGAAGGGGCAGGGTGAAGCGCTTAGCGAGTGAACGATCTGCGCGGGAAGGGTGAAAGTGCTGCGTCCCTCCGGGCGTGCGAGGCCCGTCAGTTTGAAAAAAGAGCGGGATTGTACCCCGGGGGTGGCGCTGTCCGGTGCCCGGGTCCCGGTGTCCTTGCTGCACCGGGCGGCATCGGTGCGGCGGCACCACCGGCACACCCGGCGTCCGGGGGCGGTACGGCGATAAAATGAAATTTTGTTCCGGGCCATTGCCGTTTGCCTCTGCCGGGCGCGGCTGCCTGCCATCCCATCCATGTCCCCTGCACCATCCTCCAAGCCGCCCCGGGCTGCACAGCAACCGCAGACCGAGGCCGATCTGCCCGCCACCTACGAGGAGGCGCTGGCCGAGCTGGAGCGCCTGGTGGCCCAGCTCGACGCCGGCCAGTTGCCGCTGGACCAGTTGCTGCTGCATTACCAGCGCGGTGCCCGCCTGCTGGCTTTCTGTCGCGACCGCCTGGAGGCTGTCGAGCAGCAGATCCGGGTGCTGGAGGGCGGCGAGGCCAAACCCTGGGATGCCGCTTGAAGACCGGTTCCGACATCCCCAACGAACCCCGCCAATCCGCCTCGGCCTGGCGGGCGCACCAGCAGGCGGCCGTCGAGCAGGCGCTGTCGCTCTGGGTGCGCGAGGACGCCCCGGCCGGTCTGGGCGAGGCCATGCGCTACGCGGTGCTGGATGGCGGCAAGCGGCTTCGGCCCCTGCTGGTGCTGGCCACGTCCCAGGCCCTGGAGGGCAGCGCGCAGGCGGCCATGCGGGCGGCCTGCGCCGTCGAACTCATCCACGCCTATTCGCTGGTGCACGACGACATGCCCTGCATGGACAACGACGTGCTCAGGCGCGGCAAGCCCACGGTGCATGTGCGCTTCGGCCAGGCGCAGGCCCTGCTGACGGGCGATGCCCTGCAGGCGCTGGCCTTCGAGCTGCTGGTGCCGCCGGCGGGCGAGGTGCCGCCTGCGATGGCTGCGCGCCTGTGCCGCCT
>SBFS01000263.1 GCA_006227825.1 Burkholderiales bacterium
GCGGTGGCGACAGTGGGCAACTTCTCCGGCTACGCGGGCAGTTTCGCCCTGTCGCTGATCGCCGTGCCGGTGGTGGTCCGCACCACAGAGAACATGCTCCGGCTGGTGCCGGGCAGCCTGCGCGAGGCGGCCTTTGCCCTGGGCGCGCCGCGCTGGAAGGTGGCCACCATGGTGACGCTGCGTGCCGCAAAAGCCGGCGTCATAACCGGCCTGCTGCTGGCGATCGCCCGTATCAGCGGCGAGACGGCGCCCTTGCTGTTCACCGCCCTGAACAACCAGTTCTACACCACCGACATGAGCGGCCCCATGGCCAACCTGCCAGTCTGGATCTTCCAGATGGCCATGAGCCCGTTCGACAACTGGATCCGCCTGGCCTGGGGCGGTGCCCTGCTGATCACCCTGACCGTGCTGGTCCTGAACATCATCGCTCGCGTCCTGTTCCGCGAGAAGGTCCGCGCCTGACACACCGATTCGAGGAGTTCCCCCATGAACGCAACTGCAATGGCTGCCCCGGTGGCCGAAAAGAACGCACTCGAGGTGCGCAACCTGAACTTCTTCTACGGCAAGTTCCAGGGCCTCAAGGACGTGACCATGGACATCGCCGAGCGCAAGGTCACGGCCTTCATCGGTCCGTCGGGCTGCGGCAAGTCCACCCTGCTGCGCACGCTCAACCGCATGTACAGCCTGTACCCCGGCCAGCGCGCCGAGGGGCAGATCAATTTCTATGGCCAGAACATCCTGGACGACAAGCAGGACCTGAACCTGCTGCGGGCACGCATCGGCATGGTGTTCCAGAAGCCGACGCCGTTCCCGATGACCATCTACGACAACATCGCCTTCGGCGTGAAGCTCTATGAGAACCTGAGCAAGAGCGAGATGGACGACCGCGTCGAATGGGCCCTGACCAAGGCGGCCCTGTGGAACGAGGTCAAGGACAAGCTGGGCCAGAACGGCATGTCGCTCTCGGGCGGCCAGCAGCAGCGCCTGTGCATCGCCCGCAGCGTCGCTGTCAAGCCATCGGTGCTGCTGCTGGACGAGCCGACCTCGGCGCTGGACCCGATCTCCACCGGCAAGGTGGAGGAGCTGGTGCACGAGCTCAAGAAAGACTACACGATCGCGATCGTGACCCACAACATGCAGCAGGCGGCACGCTGCAGCGACTACACCGCCTACATGTACCTCGGCGAGCTGATCGAGTTCGGCTCGACCGAGCAGATCTTCTTCAAACCCCAGCGGACCGAGACCGAGGACTACATCACCGGCCGTTTCGGCTAAAGCGCGGCCACGGCCCCTCCCGCATTCCTGTCACACACCTTGCAGCCCTCAGGAGCCCTCTCATGAGCGACAAACACCTGTCCAGCCAGTTCGACGCCGAACTCAACTCCATCTCCACCCATGTCCTCGAACTCGGGGGCATGGTCGAGTCGCAGCTGCACCAGGCCCTGTACGCCCTGGAGCACCTGAGCATCGAGTCGGCCGACCAGGTGCTGGAGATCGAGCAGCGCATCAACCAGATGGAAGTGCAGATCGACCACGAGATCATCTCCACCATCGGCCGCCGCCAGCCGACCGCCCGCGACCTGCGGTTCCTGATGGCGATCTCGCGCACCACCCAGAACCTGGAGCGGGCCGGCGACGAGGTGGCCCGCATGGCCCGCATGGTCAAGTCCATCCTGCAGAGCAGCACGTCGCCCCGCAGCATGCCGGCCAGCGATCTGCGCATGGCAGCGGAACTCGCCGCCGCGCTGCTGCGCAAGTCGCTCGACTCTTTCGCGCGCCTGGACACCGAGATGGCGGTGACCATCATCAAGGGCGACGACGAGATCGACCGCGAGTACAACGGCTTCCTGCGCAAGCTCATCACCTACATGATGGAGGACCCGCGCACCATTTCGCCCAGCCTGGACCTGCTGTTCCTGGCCAAGGCGATCGAGCGCGTGGGCGACCACGCGAAGAACATCGCCGAGCAGATCATCTTCATCGTCAAGGGCGAAGACGTGCGGCACAGCCCCGTGTCCAAGGTGGAGTCGGTCGTCCGATGAGGAAGCTCCCCCGCGTCCTGGTGGTGGAGGACGAGCCCTCCATCGCAGAACTGATTGCCGTGAACCTGCGCCACAACGGCTTTGCGCCGACGGTCGTCTTCGACGGCACCGCGGCGCAGCGGGAGATCGATGCGGTGCTGCCCGACGTGATCCTGCTCGACTGGATGCTGCCGGGCGAGAGCGGCGCCATGCTCGCCCGACAGTGGCGCCGCAGCGAGCGCACCCGCACCGTTCCCATCCTCATGCTGACGGCACGCAGCGACGAATCGGACAAGGTCCAGGGGCTGGATGCGGGCGCGGACGACTACATCACCAAGCCGTTCTCGACCCAGGAGCTGCTGGCGCGCATCCGCGCCGTGCTGCGCCGGCGCGCGCCCGAGATCGTCAATGACTCGGTCCAGGTCGGCGAACTCACGCTCGATGCCGCCACCTACCGGGTCAGCTTCCGCGGCAGGGAGCTCAAGGTCGGGCCGACCGAGTTCAAGCTGCTGCATTACCTGATGAAACACGCCGAGCGGGTGCACACCCGTGGTACCCTGCTGGACAAGATCTGGGGAGATCATGTCTTCATCGAGGAGCGTACCGTGGATGTGCATGTCAAGCGCCTGAGGGAATCGCTGGGTGAGGCTGCCGGCATGGTGGAAACCGTGCGCGGTGCCGGCTACCGGCTCACGGCCCTGGGCCAGACCGACAAGTCCGCCAGCGGCGACGCCTCTGCCCCGGCATGACCCGGCGGGTCATCGAGCTGCTGCTCTGGGTGGCCGGCGCAGCGGTGTGGGGTTGGGCAGCGGAACGCCCGGCGTGGGTGTTCTTCGGGGCGCTTGGGGGGGCGCTGGCATGGGGGGTGTTCGATGGGCTGCGCGCCCGCCGGCTGATGCGCTGGCTGGGCAAAGGCACGGCCAACGAGTCGCCACGGCTGCCGGGCCTCTGGGGCGACCTGGTCGACCGCACCCGCAAGCTGATCAAGAAACTGGACAAGAAGGCACAGGGCGCGGAGGCCAGGCTGGAGGACTTCCTGGCGGCCATCCAGGCTTCGCCCAACGGCGTGGTGCTTCTTGACAGCGCCGGCCGGATCGAATGGGCCAATCTGACCGCGGCCAACCAGCTCGGCTTCGACCCGCAGCGGGACCTGGGCCAGTATGTGCGCAACCTCGTGCGCCATCCGGCCTTCGTGGCCTACCTCAATGCCGGTGACTTCGACCGCGAGATCCAGATCGACGGCCCGGGTCCCAAGGCATCCCAGCCCACCAAGATACTGATCCAGGTCCATCCGTACGGCAAGAAGCGCAAGCTGCTGCTCTCGCGCGACGTCACGGCGGTGCAGCTGGCCGAGACCATGCGGCGGGATTTCGTGGCCAACGTGTCGCACGAGATCCGCACGCCGCTGACCGTCCTCAGCGGCTTCGTGGAGACCATGCAGAGCCTGTCCCTGGACGAGGAGGAGCGCCAGCGCTATCTGGGGCTGATGAGCCAGCAGGCTCAGCGCATGCAGACCCTGGTCAGCGACCTGCTGACGCTCTCGCGCCTGGAGGGCAGCCCCGCCCCGGGAACGGGGGAGTGGATCGACAGCGACGAGCTGCTCCAGCATGTGCTGCAGGAGGCCCGCGGGCTGACCCAGACCATCGCCACGCCCCCGCACGAAATCGAGGCCGAACCGGGCCGTGCCTTCTGGGTCTCCGGCGCAAAGACCGAGCTGATCAGCGCGATGTCCAACCTGCTGAGCAACGCCGTTCGCTACACGCCGGGCGGGGGGCACATCCGGGCGGGCTGGCGCCTGAACAGCGACGGCAGTGGCGAGTTCTTCGTGACCGACACCGGCCCAGGCATCGCCGCCGAACACCTGCCGCGGCTGACCGAGCGTTTCTACCGGGTTGACCGCAGCCGCTCCCGCGAGACCGGCGGCACCGGACTGGGACTGGCCATCGTCAAGCATGTGGCCCAGCGCCATGGCGGGCGGGTCGATGTCCATAGCGAGCTGGGACAGGGGTCGACCTTCACCATCAGCCTGCCCGCTTCGCGGGTGCGCAGGCAGGCCACCTGAGCGGCGCACCCGCAGGCGTGCGGCCGCGCCGGTTCAGTCGCCCACCCGCAGGTAGAGCAGGATCGCTTCCTTGCGCTGGTCGTTCAGCCGCCTGACCTGGGCCCTGAAGGCCCAGTCGGTCAGTTCGACCCGCTCGTGCAGCGAGGACTGGCGCTCGGGACTGACCAGCAACCCGGCGCAACGGGAGTCCGGGTCGCTGCCCAGGAGGCGGATGTCCAGTTGCCCGTGATGGCGCAGACCGGCCATCTGGGCCTGCGACAGGCCATCGACGAGCACACAGGCATCGGCTGGGGCCAGGCTGGCGA
>SBFS01000024.1 GCA_006227825.1 Burkholderiales bacterium
TTTCAGGCTAAACCCTCTAAACAGGCCGGCCAGGACTTGGTAGATTGGGCATTCAAGATCAACATGCGGAGACATTCATGAGCAAAGTTGCTGCCGAACGCCTGGCCCTGCAGTGCCTTTACCGCTGGGAGAAGACGGCGCCCGACCGGGTGACGCTCACCCAGCCCATGGGCGGTGGCGTGGTCAAGGATTTCACCTGGAGCCAGGTGGCCGATCAGGCGCGACGCATGGCCGCACACCTGCAGGCCCAGGGCTGGGAGCCGGGCTCCAAGGTGGCCATCCTGTCCAAGAACTGTGCCTGGTGGCTGATGAGCGACCTGGCGATCTGGATGGCCGGCTACGTGTCCGTGCCGCTCTACCCGACACTGGCGCCCGAGACCATCCGCCAGATCCTGCAGCACAGCGAGTCCAAGGCCTGCTTCGTCGGCAAGCTCGACGGCTGGGAAGGCATGAAGCCCGGCGTGCCGGCGGGCATGCCCTGCATCAGCTATCCGCTCTCGCCCGACGACGCGATCCGGTCCTACGAGGGCTGGGACGACATCTGCGCCCGCACCCCGCCCATGCAGGGCGCGCCCGTGCGCGACGAAGCCGAACTGGCCACCCTGATCTACACCTCGGGCACCACCGGCATGCCCAAGGGCGTGATGCACAGCTTCGGCAACTTCGCCTGGGCCCTGGAGAAGGGTCTCAAGCGCATTCCCATGTCCTCCGGCGACCGGATGCTGTCCTACCTGCCCCTGGCGCACGTGGTCGAGCGCATGCTGGTCGAGCATGGCTGGCTGCACACGGGCATGCACCTGTATTTCGCCGAATCGCTGGACACCTTCACCACCGACCTGCAGCGCGCTCGGCCGACCATCTTCTTCTCGGTGCCGCGCCTTTGGGTCAAGTTCCAGCAGGGGGTGCACCACAAGATGCCGCCGGCCAAGCTCAACCGCCTGCTGGGCATCCCCATCCTGGGTGGCATCGTGCGCCGCAAGGTGCTCAAGGCACTGGGTCTCGACCAGTGCCGGTTTGCGGCCGGCGGCGCCGCTCCCATGCCACTGGCACTGCTGGAGTGGTACAGCAAGCTGGGCCTGCACATCAACGAAGGCTACGGCATGACCGAGAACCTGGCGCTCTCGCACATCACCGAGCCCGGCAAGAACCAGCAGGGCACCGTCGGCCCGGCCTATGAAGGGGTGGAGCACCGCATCGACCCCGAGACGGGCGAGATCCAGATGCGCAGCCAGGCCCTGATGCTGGGCTACTACAAGGAACCCGAAAAATCGGCCGAGGCCTTCACCGCCGACGGCTGGCTGCGCACCGGCGACAAGGGCAGCATCGACGCGCAGGGCCTGCTGCGCATCACCGGCCGGGTCAAGGACCTGTTCAAGACCGGCAAGGGCAAGTACGTGGCCCCGGCCCCGATCGAGGACAAGCTGGTCATGCACGAGTCGGTCGAGGCCTGCGTGGTGACCGGTGCCAACCTCGGGCAGCCACTGGGCATCGTGATGCTCAACGCCGAATACGTCTCCCGCTCCAGCCAGCCGGACGGACGCAGCGAGATCGAGCAGTCGCTCGAAAGCCACCTCAAGAGCATCAACGACACGCTCGACCCGCACGAGCGCCTGCAATGCGTGGTGGTGGTCACCACCGCCTGGACGGTCGACAACGACATCATCACGCCCACGTTCAAGGTCAAGCGCAACCGGATCGAAGACCTGTACGCCCGCTTCTACGATGCCTGGGAAAATTCCGGCAAACGCGTGATCTGGCAGAACGACTGAAAACCGCATCACCGGTTCTCATGCCCGCAAAAAAACCCGCCAATCGGCGGGTTTTTTTACGGGCCCTGGATGCGGCTCAGATGCGGAAATCGTCGATGTTCTTGCCGGCCGCCAGGGCGTCGCGCACCCATTGCGGCTTGCGCCCGGGGCCGCCGGCCCACAGTTCGCCATTGGGACCGCGGTATTTGGCAGGCGCCGAGGACTTGGACTTGCCGGCCTTGCGCACAGTGGTGCCACCACCCAGATCGGCCACCGTGATGCCGTATTGCTTCATTCTTGCCTTGATGTCGGCAATGACCTCGGCGAGTTCATTCTTGCGCGCCTGCTCGGCCTGGGCCATCAGGGCCTGGGCCTGGGCCATGAGTTCGGAATAGGTTGCCATGCTGTTTCCTGTTCTGTGATGGAAATCAAATAACAATTGCACCCCAACGATGCAAACCGCATTCTAATCCTGTTTCCACTGCGCAGGCACCCAGGCCAGCAAATCAGGCGGCAATTCGGATTGCAACTGCATTTCTTCGCCTGTCAACGGATGTATCAGCCGCAGCCGCCAGGCGTGAAGAAACATGCGGCGCAATCCGGCACGCGCCAATTGCCGATTGAGCTCGAAATCTCCGTATTTGTCATCGCCGGCAATCGGATGCCCCGCGCTGGCCAGATGGACACGGATCTGGTGGGTGCGTCCGGTCTTGATCGTGACTTGCAGCAAGCTGAAGCCGTCCGGTGCCGCCTGGACCAGTTCAGGTGGCGCCGTCAGGTGCCCGGCCACCCGCACCAGGCTGACCGAAGGCATGCCGTCCGGGTCGTCCCGGCCGGTCACCCTGACGCGCCGTTCCCCATCGGGCAGAAGGTACTTGTGCAGCGGCTGGTCCAGCACCTTCAGCCGCGCCGGCCAGCGCCCCTTGACCAGCGCCAGGTAGGTCTTGCCGGTCTGGCGCTCGCGAAACTGGTCCTGCAGCGCCTTGAGCGCACTGCGCTTCTTGGCCACCAGCAGCAGTCCGCTGGTTTCCCGGTCCAGCCGATGGACGAGTTCCAGCAGCCGGGCCAGGGGACGCGCCTGCCGCAGCTGCTCGATGACCCCGAAACTGACCCCGCTGCCACCGTGCACCGCGACACCGGCCGGCTTGTCGATCGCCAGGAAAGCCTCGTCCTCGAACAGCACCGGAAAATCCCGCGCCGGGGCGGGTTGGGCAGCTCTCTCCTCGACGCGCCCGGAAAGGCGGATCGGCGGCAGCCGGAGCACATCTCCCGCCTCCAGCCGGTCCTGTGCATCGGCACGCCCCTTGTTGCGACGCACCTCGCCCGAGCGGATGATGCGGTAGATGTGGCTCTTGGGAACACCCTTGAGGTGGCGCACCAGGAAGTTGTCCAGCCGCTGACCGGCCGACTCTTCATCGACCGTGATGTGACGGACTGCCGCTGACGGATTCGGGGTGGACATGGGGTGCGGAACAAGGCCCCCACGACGACGGCGACGTGACTATAATGTGTCACGCCAGTCGTGGGTCATAAGTGTTTGATTTGCCTTGAGTTTAAGGCAGCCCACCGGCGGCCGCGCCATAGGGGCCGGCTGCCTCCCTCGCGACCGGCGAAGAGTTGCCACCCGCAGCACCCGTCTCCATTGGCCCCACCGCGCCCCGCTGGCGTGCGGTTGCCAGAAGGGAAACGGCCGAAGCTTCGGGAGAACCTGCCCAGGAACCCTGCGAACCCGACAGACGGAATACCCCCAACGCCCAGCCCCCCACAAGGCGGCTGGACGAGGACGAAGCGAGACCAGAGAGACACCGGCCGGAGACTGTCCATGACGACCCGCCCCCTGTCTGCCCTGTTCGGACGACGCCCAGCGCCTACGCCCTGACCCGGCATTTCGACGTGGCACCCCAGGTGCCCGGCCGCCATCGGCCCCGAATGCCCGGTCAACGGCTCTCCGGCAATTCCCACCCCCCGTTCGCTGCTTCCCGCCGGTTCATGGCATGGAGGTTCCCCGCCCTTGCCGGGCGGGCAGGACCGTGTGTGTCTGAACGAAGGAAAACGCGACATGAAACGCATGCTGATCAATGCCACGCAGGCCGAAGAGCGCCGCCTGGCCATCGTCGACGGGCAAAAGCTCCTCGACTACGAGATCGAGATCGAGGGGCGCGAGCAGCGCAAGGGCAACATCTACAAAGCCGTCGTCACCCGGGTCGAGCCCTCGCTTGAGGCCTGTTTCGTCGACTACGGCGAGGACCGCCACGGCTTCCTGCCCTTCAAGGAAATCTCCAAGCAGTACTTCCAGGGCAGCGTCTCGCCGTCCCAGGCGCGCATCAACGACGTCATCAAGGAAGGCCAGGAGCTGCTCGTCCAGGTCGAGAAGGAAGAGCGTGGCAACAAGGGGGCGGCCCTGACCACCTTCGTCAGCCTGGCCGGCCGCTACGTGGTCCTGATGCCCAACAACCCGCGCGGCGGCGGTGTCAGCCGCCGCATCGAGGGCGAGGACCGGCAGGAACTCAAGGCGGCACTGGACCAGCTCGAATACCCCAACGGCATGAGCATCATCGCCCGCACCGCCGGCATCGGCCGCGAGGCGGCCGAGCTGCAGTGGGACCTGAACTACCTGCTCAAGCTGTG
>SBFS01000262.1 GCA_006227825.1 Burkholderiales bacterium
GGCGTGGCCCACTGCCCCTGCAGCAACATGCGCCTGGCCAGCGGCATCGCGCCCGTGCGGCGCATGCTGGACGCGGGCGTGCCGGTGGGCCTGGGGGTGGACGGCAGCGCCAGCAACGACGCAGCGCACATGGTCAACGAAGCGCGGCAGGCCTTGCTGCTGGCGCGCGTCGGGCGGGCGCTGTCGGGGCCCGAGACCCGCGACGGCAGGACCTTCTTCGGCTGCGACCTGGGTCCGGCCGAAATGACCGTGCGCGATGCGCTGCACATGGCCACCCGCGGCGGCGCGCAGGTGCTGGGTCGCCATGACATTGGCCACCTGGCCGCAGGCATGTGCGCCGACCTCGCCCTGTTCGACCTGCGCGCGCTGGGCTTTGCCGGCGGGGCGGTGCACGACCCGGTGGGCAGCCTGCTGCTGTGCGCCAGCCCGCAGGCGGCCTGGACCGTGGTCAACGGACGGGTGGTGGTGCGCGAGGGGCGTCTGTCCAGCCTGGAGCTCGAACCCCTGATCGAGCGTCACAACCGGCTGGCGGTGACGCTGGCCGAGGCTGCACGCAGCGCCTGAGCGAGCCCCCGGCCGGCCTCAGGCGCCGTCCATGTCCAGATGACCGGTCTTGACGAAAATCAGGCAGCCTTCGCGGCTGAAAGGCTGGTGCTGGCTCAGGTGCGGGCTGCGCATCCAGGTGCCGGCGGGGTAGCGCCCCGCTTCGTCCTCGAAGACACCGTCGAGCACGAAGATCTCCTCGCCACCGAAGTGCCGGTGGGGCTGGAAGAAGGTGCCGGGCGCCCAGCGCACCATCGCCGTGTGGCAGGTCCCGTGGCTGTGCAGGGGCAGCACCGACAGGCCCGGCACCAGCCCCGGGCGCCATTGCGCCTCGTGCAGGTTCACCACCACCCGCTCTTGGTCTAGCGGGTCGATGTGGCGCAGCTTGACCAGCAGGAGGCACCCCTGCTCGGAGAACGGGGCGTGGGCAGAGCCCGGCGGGTTTCTCAGATAGGTGCCAGCGGGGTAGCTCCCCTGTTCGTCCTGCAACACACCCTCGAGCACGACGATCTCTTCGCCCAGCTCGTGCAGGTGGCGTTCAAAACGGGCGCCAGGTCCGTAACGGACCACCGAGGTGGCGCGGGCCACCTCGCCACCGTCGCGTTCGAGCAGGCGGCGGTGCACGAGCGGGGACGGTGAGGGCATCCAGTCGAGCGCCAGGCTGTCGAGCACGCAGCGCTGGCGGTGATCGGCATTGAGGCGCACCGGGGCAATGGCGGACGTCGTTGTGCTTTCCATACCCGCATTGTTTCGCATGCCCGGCCGGCCTTGCCCGCGGCAGGCCGATGTCCCCGGACAGACGGAAGGAAAAAAGGCCCGCAAGCCGACAGCCTGCGGGCCTTTGCGGACCGGGTCGGCGGTCAGAGCGACATGCCGGGGTTGCCTTGCATGCCGACGATCTTCGGGGTGTTGATCTTCACGCCCTTGATGACCTTCTTGTTGCGCAGGTAGCCCGAGACGACGTCCCAGATGGGCTCGCCCTGCACACCCTCCTGGACCGAGGCCCAGCCGGCCACCTTGTACTTCTTGCCGGCCTCGATCGGCTTGCCCTTGAGCATCATGTTGTTGATGCGCGAGCCCATGTCGGCGTTCGGCGACACGGTGTACTGCAGACCACCGACGCGCACCATGTCGCCGCCCTGCTGGAAGTACGGGTCGGGGTTGAAGATGTTGTCGGCCACATCCTCCAGGATGGTCTTGATGTCGGCGCCTGTGAACTCGTTGAGCGTGGTGGCCGGGTAGGTCAGCGCCATCTGGTCCATCATGCGCTCGTAGGTGATCGTGTCGCCCGGCAGCAGCGAGGTGCCCCAGCGCACGCCCGGCGAGAACGAGATGTCGGCACCCTTGACCTCCATGAGCGCCTCGCAGATGACCTGGTCCCAGGAACCGTTGAAGTTGCCCCGGCGGTACAGCAGGTCCTCGGTGACCGCCAGCTTCTCTTCCAGCTTGTCCTTGTAGGGTGCACGCACCTTGTCGATGAAGGCCTGCATCTCCTTGTCGGCCGGCAGCAGGTTGGAGAACACCGGCAGCAGCTTGTAGCGGAAGTCCTGCACCTTGCCGCCGCGCACGTCGAGGTCCAGCACACCCAGGAACTTGCTGTTGGAGCCCGCGTTGGTGACCAGGGTCTGGCCGCCCGCGTTCTTCACGATCACCGGCGCCGGCATGCCGTCATGGGTGTGGCCGCCAAGCACCGCGTCGATGCCGGTCACGCGCGAGGCCATCTTGATGTCCACGTCCATGCCGTTGTGCGAGAGCACCACCACCACCTGTGCGCCCTCGCCACGGGCCTGGTCGACCATCTTCTGCATGTGGTCGTCCTGGATGCCGAAGGTCCAGTCGGGCACCATGTAGCGCGGGTTCGCGATCGGCGTGTAGGGGAAGGCCTGGCCGATGACCGCCACCTTGACGCCGTTGATCTCGCGCGTCGTGTACGGCTTGAACACCAGGTCCTCGAAGTCGGTGGTCTTGACGTTCTGGGCCAGGAATTCGATGTGGCCAGCGAAGTCCTTCTCGACGACCTCCTGAACCCGCTTGGCACCGAAGGTGAACTCCCAGTGCGGGCACATCATGTTCACGCCCAGCAGCTTGCAGGCGTCGACCATGTCCTGGCCGTTGGTCCACAGCGACGTGGCCGAGCCCTGCCAGGTGTCACCGCCGTCGAGCAGCAGCGCATGCGGGCGGCTGGCCCTGAGCTGCTTGACCAGCGTGGCCAGGTGGGCAAAGCCGCCCACCTTGCCATAGGTCTTGGCGGCCTGGCTGAAGTTCAGGTAGGTGAAGGCATGGGCCGCGGCCGTGTTCGGCTTGAAGCCGTAAAACTTGAGCAGATGCTCACCGACGATGTGCGGCGGACGGCCCACGGCCTCGGCGACACCGAGGTTGACATTGGGCTCGCGGAAATAGATCGGCTGCAACTGGGCGTGGCAATCGGTGAAGTGCAGGAAGCTGACGTTGCCGAACTTGGGCACGTCGTAGAGCATTTCGCCGGCGCCTGGCTTGGCGGCCAGCACGTCCTTGTGGGACAGGGCCATGCCGGTGGCACCGGCCACGGCCAACACCTGCATGAATTCACGACGGCTGAAGCTCATGGAACATTCCTTTTCAATTGATTGCTGATATTTGAGCGAAATTTTTTTGCGGAAAACCCCCGCCCTTGCGGGCGGGGGTTCCTATGTCACCGAAAGCGGGGCTGCGCCCTCACTTGTTGACCGGTGAGGCCGGGTCGAGCAGCAGCGCCATGACGTGCTTGAGCTGCTGTTCGGTCAGGATGCCCTTGTGGCCGGCGCGCGGCATCTGGGAGCAGGCGGTGTATGCCCGCGAGTTCCACATCTTGCCCCAGGTGTACTCGACAATGGCCTTGGAGGCCGGCGAGTTCGGGTCGGTCACGCCACGCAGCTTGCCATAGTTGTAAAGGCTCGGGCCCAGCGTTCCGAAGGAGATTTCCTCCTTGGTGATCTGGTGGCAGTTGTAGCAGTTGCCCCCGTTGGCACTGTCGGCCTTGTCGCTCCAGGTCAGGCCGCGGCCGCTCTGGGCGATGCGCTCGCCCTCCTTCCAGTCGCCGAGGAACTTGCCGTCCGAAGGCCACTTGATGGTCTTCATCTCGGCCGCCTCGATGGCCTTGGCCAGCTTCTCGTCGATCGGCTTGCCGGCCACGTCGGCCGCCCAGCAGGCGCTGTTGGATTCGTCCTTGATCAGCCGGTCGACTTTGGCGATGCCCTTGTCCTGGAACGAGGCCTTGACCACTTCGGCCGTGAGCTTGTCGAAGTCGGTGGAGGTCGGCGAGGACGTGCAGGCGGCCAGCGCGAGGGCGGCAGCGGGCACCAGGGTGAAACGGGCAATGGTCTTCAACATCGGTTCTTCTCCTGGTCAGCGCTTGATGGCCGGCACGATGGACTCGGCGCCCTTGGCATTGACGCCCATGTAGACGCCCAGCGCGATGGTCACGTCGCTGCCGAACTTGGGCTCGGGAAAGCGCTGCTGGCGGTAGCAGTCGTTCAGGCGCTTCTGCATGGTCCACATCTGCGCGTTCGACACGCGGTAGGCCGGCCAGGCGGCGAAGCCGACGCCGTCACCCGGGTTCTTGGTCAGGTTGGGCAGGTCCTGCAGGCGGATGCGCTTGCCGTCTTCGCCATGGCACGAGGCGCAGGAGAAGTCATGCGGACCGCCGCGCTGGAAGAACAGGCGCTTGCCCACTTCGTACATGGCCTTTTCCTGCGGCGTGTTCTGCGGCAGGTTGAAGCGCATGCCCTTCGATTGCGTGGCCACGTAGGTCGTGATGGCCACCAGGTCGGCTCCCTCGCCGCGGCCGATGTTCGGTGCGGCCTTGTACAGCGCCGCCTCGTCAAAGCCCTGCAGGGTGACCATGCAGTGGATCAGTCGGGTTTCCAGGTCCATGACCTTGCCCGTGTCGGCGAAGTAACGCGGCAGTTCGGTGAAGGCACCGGCCAGGACGCCAGGGCCCTTGCCCAGGTCGCATTTTTCCAGTGAAGCATTCTTGGGGCCACGCGGCTTCTTCCACAGGTCTTCGCCCTTGGCCTCGAACAGTTCGGCCGGGTTGCCGTCCTGCAGCATCTCCCGGTACTGGGCGATGCCCGCCGCCGCATCCTGCGCCTGCGCCCAGCCCGAGCCCAGCCCGAGCAAGGCGGCCGTCGCGGCCATTCCAAGCATGTGTCTCTTCATCTGGTGGTCTCCTTCTTCTGTGAAAAAACCAAAAAACGGCCAGTCTGCGCAACTGGCCGTTGTGCTTCGACCGGAATCAGGCCACGGTCGCTTCGTCGGTGCGGGACTCGCCCTTGTTGTCGGTCCACTTCACCATGACCTTGTCACCCTTGGCCGCGCCCTTGAACTTGAACGACAGGAACGGGTTCTGCGAGACGGCGGTGCTCCAGGCGGCCTGCAGCACGGGCTTGCCGTTGTGGGACGCCTCGACATCGGTGATGTAGTGGGCCGGAATGGTCTCGCCTGCCGGGTTCTTGCGCTGGCCGGTCTCCATGACGTGGGCCATGAGGACACGGACGGTGGTGACGTCGCCGGCGAGGTTGGCACGGATGCGCATCGGATCTGCCATGATGGAACTCCTGAAAATCTGAATGGGGTACTGAGGGAAGGACAGGTCGGGTCAGGGTCGGGACATCAGCCGCCGCAGCCGCCCAGGGTGACCTTGGTTTCCTTGGTGGCCGAGTACAGCTTGCCGTCGGCCTTGACCACGGCCACCACGTTGGTGCTCTGGCCCATGCGCAGGCGGGTCTGCACGTCGGCTTCGGTGCCGGCCGGGATCATGAACTTGGCGGCCAGCGGCGAGGGGTTCTTCTCGACCAGCAGGTAGATCTCGGTGGTGTTGGGGATCTTGCTGGTGGCGCCCACGGGCACCACGGCGCCGTTCTCGGCGATGTCGGGGGAGACCACGGAGACCTGGTCGTTGGCAGCGGCTTCGCCGCCGACGGCCTTGAGGGCATCGGCCAGGTTCTTGGCCTCGAAGCCGGCGCGGTTCACCGCGGCCAGGGCCTGCTGCTGGGTGATGATGCCCAGCGACACCAGGGTGGCGAAGGCGCCGGTGGTCTTGAGGGCGGTGCGACGGGTTGCTTTCATGTCATGCTCCTTGCGAAAAAACGGATGTGTTACTTGTCCGGCGCGCCGGCGAGGATCCAGGCGGCGAGCAGCTTGAGCTCGTCGTCCTTCAGGTTGGGCTGGGCCGGCATCGGAACCGGCCCGTACATGCCCGAACCACCCGACTTGATGCGGGCGGCCACTTTCTCCAGGGCATCGGCCTGGCCCTTGTGCTTGGCGGCGACATCCTTGTAGGACGGGCCGACCAGCTTCCTGTCGACCGCATGGCAGGCCATGCAGGCGCTCTTGGATGCCAGGGCCTTGGCAGCCGCAGCGTCGACCGCCCAGCTCGGGGCGCTCAACAGGGTGGCAGCGACAGCCATGACGAGGGCAACGGGTTTCATGCGCATAGCTTAAGTTCTCCGGGGTTGGTGAGGGCTTGGGGTTTACGATTACATGCGAATATCAGTGCACGGCGCCGGGTGCGGCGGAAAGACCGTACCCGGCGTTCGGACTCACTTGGCGCCGGCAGCGATCCACCGGGCCATGGCCTGGGCGTCGGCGTCACTGACCTGCGGCTGCGCGGGCATGGGCACCGGACCGTAGACACCCGAGCCGCCGTTCTTGATCTTGCCGACCAGGTAGGCTTCGGCGTCGGCCCGGTCCTTGTTCTTGGCGGCAATCTCGTTGAAGCCGGGACCGACGATCTTGCTGTTGATGCCGTGGCAGGCCGTGCAGCTGTTGGACGCCAGCAGCGAACGGACATCACCTGCTCCCGAAGAAGCCGCGGCCACCACGACCGCCTGGGGACGCGGACCGGTTCCCACCGGCGCCGTCGGCGGCGGCTTGGTGGTGTCGGCACCCCGGACCGGACCGATGACCCGGTTCTGCTCGGCAATGTTGCCGTGCGCATCGCGGGCGAAGCCCGGCAGCGAGGAACGGATCTTCGAATCGGTCGGGCAGTCCTTCATGCAGGCCACGTTCTTCACGTCACCCTTGCCGTTGACACGCCACAGCGGCTCGTAGAACACCATGCCGTTGCGGTTGGGCATGCGCTTCTGCACCTCGGCGATGTTCTCGTCCGACAGCACGAAGTCGGCCGGCACCACCTCGGCCAGGCTCAGGATGTAGGCCACGGTGGCATACACCTCCTCCGTGGTCAGCGTCTTGGGTGCGTTCCACGGCATGGCCCGGTTGATGTAGTCCCACAGGGTGGACACCGTGGCCACCTTCATCATGGTGGTCTTCTGGGGATAGGTGGACCCCTCCTCCAGGTTCTTCACCCGGCCACGCTCGATGTCGGCCTTGCTCGTGCCGCCGACGATCGGTGTGAAGACCTCGTTGGACTCGCCGAAGATGCCGTGGCAGGAGGCGCACTTGGCCTCCCAGACCTCTTCGCCCTTGCTGACCGAACCGGACCCCTTGGGCAGGCCCTTGAAGTCCGGACGCACGTCGATGTCCCAGGCCTTCACCTCGGCCGGCGTGGCGTCACGGCCGATGCTGTGCCAGGGCGCCTGCTTCTGGGCCAGTGCAGGGCCCGCCGTCAGGGCCGCGAGGGTGATCGCCGCCGCAGCGGCGCGAAAGGAAATACGGAACATGGATTTCATCAGTACACCTGCACGTTGGAGACTTCACCGTTTTCGGACACCAGCCAGCTCTGGATGGCGTTCTGGTGGTAGATGGAGCGGGTACCGCGCACGGCACGCAGCTGGTTGATCTTGGGCTGCACATAGCCGGTGCTGTCAATGGCGCGGCTTTGCAGGATGGCGGGCTTGCCGTCCCAGACCCAGTCGATGTTGAAGCGCGTGCAGGCCTTGGGCAGGACCGGGCCTTCCAGGCGCGCGGTACGCCAGTTGCGGCCACCGTCGACGCTGACATCCACGCGCTTGATCGTTCCGCGGCCCGACCAGGCCAGCCCGGTGATGTTGTAGTAGCCCTTGTCGAGCAGCGTCTGGCTGCCCGAGGGCGTGGTGATGACCGACTTGCACTCCTGGATGCCGGTGTACTGGCGGTGCGTGCCGTCGGGCATGTGGTCGATGTAGTGGATCGCCTCGTCCTTCGTGGCCCATTTCTGGTCACCCACCTCGATGCGGCGCAGGTACTTGACCCAGCTCACCCCCTGCACGCCGGGCACCACCAGGCGCAGCGGATAGCCGTTCTCGGGGCGCAGCATCTCACCGTTCATGGCCCAGGCGACGATGCAGTCGTCCATGGCCTGGTCGATGGCGATGGTGCGGGTCATCGACGAGCCGTCGGCCCCCTCGGCCAGCACGTACTTGCCGTTTTTCTTGTCGTAGCCGCACATCTCGAGCAGCGTGGACAGGAGCACGCCGGTGAACTCCGAGCAGCTGAGCATGCCGTGGGTGTACTGCACCGAGGGCAGGGCCACGTTGCCCCACTCGGGCGCCGAGTTGGCACCGCACTCGATGAAATGGATGCGCGAAACGCTGGGCAGGCGCATCAGGTCGTCCATGGTGAAGACACGCTGGCGCTTGACCAGGCCATTGACCATCAGCCGGTGCTTGGACGGGTCGATGTCCCACCAGCCCTGGTGATGGCGCTCGAAATGCAGTCCGCTGGGCGTGATGATCCCGAAAAGGCCCTGCAGCGGCGTGAAGCTGACGGACGCCTGCGAGACGCGCGTCAGGCCCGGGCTTTCCCGGCGCTGCAGGTTGGCCTCCCACTTGCTGGGCTTGCCGTAGCCGTCGAAAGCCACCGGCTGTCCCAGGCCTGTCGTGTGCTCGGGCAGCTTGAGGATAGCGTCCTCGCCTTCGGCAGCCACCGCGCGGGTGGCGGCGGTGGCCGAGGCCGCCACGCCGGCCCCCATGGCCAGGGCCTTGCCCATGAAGCTGCGACGCGCCTTGCGCGCCTCCTCGAGCTTCTCGGTGCTCAGGTGGTTTTCGGGTGCGGGCAGTATGCGCCCAATGACTTCACTCAGGTCTTTAGACACTTGCTTCTTCCTTCTCGTTGGCAGGGGGATTGGGGGAGGCCCCTGCCGGCTGGGCAGGGCGTGGGGAAAGTTGACCGTCCAGCAGGCGCCGCATGCTGTCCCGGATGGCGTGCAGCACACCGTCCCGGGCGGGGCCATGGGATGTCATGGCGCGACAGAGCTCGACATACAGCGGATCGGCGACCCGGTAGAAAACCTGCGTGCCCTCGCGGCGGCGGCCGACGACACCGGCCCGGTACAGCACACCCAGGTGCCGGGACGCATTGGCCTGCGCCAGGCCCGTGTGCTGCAGGATGTCGTTGACGCAGTGCTCCTGGTCGCCCAGCACATGCAGGATGCGCAGGCGCGCGGGTTCGCCGAGCACGCCAAACTGGCGCGCCACGGCTTCGAACACGTCATGCATGCGATCCAAGGGGATGTCTCCGGGATGGAATTTTGACTTCCATCAATCAACTATATGATTGAATGCTGATATGCGGATTAGTGTAAACCCCGATCGCCACGCCAAGCTGACAAAACCCGAGCAAAACAGGTGTGAATCGGAACCCCCGGCCGCAGCGTGTACAGTACCCTGCAGGTGGTGCCGCGCACGAACCGGATTGCATGGCAATCCCGCAGCGCAGGCCACGTCCGACTGACGCCCGGCTGACATCGGGCCGCGGCCGGATGTCGATTTTCGCTAGGGTTTGCACCGTTTTGGCGTCAGGACGTCGTGGTTACCATCGGCATGCAAACATGCTGAAGCACTTATGGAGAGGGGTTGTACCCTGCCCCTCTTCACCGTCCTTCCGTCTGGTTGCACCCTTTTCCTCCTCGCTCAACCAAGGTCATGATGCACAAGACAATGAAATGGCTCACAGCCGGCGTGCTTTGCGCCGCCGCTCTCAGCGCCCACGCGCAAGTCAACCAGGTCCGTGTCTGGGCCGCTGCCTGTGCCAACTGCCACGGCACCGATGGCCGCGCCCTGGACGGCATGGAGGCCCTGGCCGGCAAGAACAAGGACGACATGCTCAAGACCTTGCTGGATTTCAAGTCCGGTCGCAAGCCTGCCACCATCATGCACCAGCTGTCCAAGGGCTACACCGACGAGCAGCTGGCCGAGATCGCGGCCTACTTCGCCGCCCAGAAGAAATAACCGAGGAGCCTGAACCATGAAACGTCGTCAATTCGTTCAAACGGTCGGTGCCGGCTCCGCGGTTGCCGGGCTCGGGCTGCTCACGGGATGCGCCTCCATCGGCGGCGCCAGCGGCAAGGTGGTGGTGGTCGGCGGCGGCTATGGGGGTGCCACGGCCGCCAAGTACGTGCGGATGTTCTCCGACTACAGCATCGACGTCACCCTGGTCGAGCCCAACCCGGCCTTCGTTTCCTGCCCGATCTCCAACCTGGTGATCAACGGCGCCAAGACGATCGAGGAAGTCACCACGCCGTACGACAACCTGACCCGGCGCCACGGCGTGAAGGTCGTGCGCGACATGGTCGCCAGCATCGATCCGGACAAGCGCATGGTCAGGCTGGCCGGCGGCGGCGAACTGGCCTATGACCGCCTGATCGTCTCGCCCGGCATCGAGTTCATGTGGGAGACCCTGCCCGGCATGGCCAAGGCAGGCGCCCGGGACAAGGTGCTGCACGCCTGGAAGGCCGGCGCGCAGACGGTGGCCCTGCGCAAGCAGCTCGAGGCCATGCCCGACGGCGGCGTCTACGCGCTGTCGATCCCGCTGGCCCCCTACCGCTGCCCGCCCGGCCCGTACGAGCGGGCCTGCATGGTGGCCAACTACTTCAAGAAGGCCAAGCCCAAGAGCAAGGTCGTGATCTTCGACTCCAACGACGACATCCAGTCGAAGAAGGGCCTGTTCATGAAGGCCTGGAAGGACCACTACGACGGCATGATCGACTACCGTCCCAAGCACCGGGTGGCCGATGTGGACGCAGCCACGAACACGCTGAAGTTCGAGTTCAACGACGACTTCAAGGCCAACGTGCTGAACGTGGTGCCCAACATGCGTGCCGGCGACATCGCGGTCAAGACCGGCCTGGCCACCGCCAACAACCGCTGGTGCGAGGTCGATTTCCTGACCTTCGAGTCCAAGGCGGCCAAGAACATCCATGTGCTGGGCGACGCGATCCAGATCGCCCCGGGCATGCCCAAGTCGGGCCACATGGCCAACCAGCACGGCAAGACCTGTGCCGCAGCCGTGGTCTCGCTGCTGCAGGGCAAGGAGCCGCCGCAGCTGCCGATCTACGCCAACACCTGCTACAGCTTCGTGACCCAGGAAGACGTGGTCCACGTGGCCAGCGTGCACCGCTACGATGCCGAGCGCAAGACCATGCTGACCGTGCCGGGTTCCGGTGGCGTGTCGGTGGCGGCCAGCGAGCTCGAAGGCCGCTATGCCCTGGCCTGGGCGCGCAACATCTGGGCCGACACCCTGGCCTGACGTCAGGAGCGACCCCGGCTGCGGCCGGGGTTTTTTCCGCCTTCAAATATCAGTCAGAGGTTATGCGATGAAGTTCCTCCGATACCCTGTCCTGTCCGCGGCCGTGGCCATGTCAGCCGTCGCGGCTGCCCCGGCCGCCCATGCCCAGGCCGACGAGGCCCGGGCCAAGCGCATCGCGGGTGGTTCCTGCTTCCTGTGCCACGGAGCGAACGGCGAATCGACCAGCGAGATCTTCCCCCGTCTGGCCGGCCAGAACGCCGAGTACATTGCCAAGCAGCTGGCGGCCTTCAAGTCCGGGCAGCGCAAGAGCACGGCCATGGCCGACATGGTGTCCAAGCTCACGCCGGACGAGATGCTGGCCCTGGGTCACTACTACCAGAAGATGGAGCTGCCCCGTGAAGAGGCCAAGGACCCGATGCTCGCCGGCATGGGACGTTACATCTACCACAACGGCAACCGGTTCAGCGGCGTGCCCTCCTGCGCCAGCTGCCATGGCCAGGCCGGCGAAGGTGCCGCCAACCTGCCCCGCCTGGCCACCCAGTTCTCGGGCTACCTGTTCACCCAGCTCAAGTCCTTCAACAAGCGAGAGCGCACCAACGACAACACGGTGATGCACACGGTGGTCGAGAAAATGACCGAGCTGGAGATGGCGGCGGTCTCGGAGTACCTGAGCAGCAAGTGATCGGCCGGTTTTCCGG
>SBFS01000155.1 GCA_006227825.1 Burkholderiales bacterium
GTACCTCTTTTGGATCGGGAGGTGCCGGGCCGCAGGACCGTGACACCCAGGGTTGATGCTTGCGCCCTGACCCGGCTAGCATGTACCGTGCCAGGTCACATCTGCCGGTGGCCTGGCACGCGACAAGACACCGGCCCAGCCCGCGACTCCGTCGTCGGACGATTCGGACAAGGGCCGCTCATCCCCGCGTGCCCTCCCCCCGTGTCATCCCCCCGTGTCATCCCCCGTTTGTGGGCGTGCGGCGTCCCGCTCTGTGCCAAGATCAGGGGCGCCGCAGGGGTGCAAGCGGCCGGCCAGCCTTCGCGCACCACAAGTGTGCACAGCACACCGCCGCTCCCGGCCGGCCAGCCGGACAAGAAACGCACCAAAACAGGGAGGAACCCCATGAGTCTGTCCGTGGTGCACAGCCGTGCGCTGCTGGGCCTGGACGCGCGCGCCGTGCGCGTCGAGGTGCACCTGGCCAACGGGCTGCCCAGCTTCACGCTGGTCGGTCTGGTCGACACCGAGGTCCGGGAGGCGCGCGAGCGGGTGCGCTCGGCGATCGCCAACGCCGGCCTGGCCTTTCCCAGCAACCAGCGCATCACGGTCAACCTGGCCCCGGCCGACCTGCCCAAGGACTCGGGCCGCTTCGACCTGCCGATCGCCCTGGGCATCCTCGCGGCCAGCGGCCAGATCGACAGCGCCCGGCTGGCCGGCTGGGAGTTCGCGGGCGAGCTGTCGCTGGGGGGCGAGCTGCGCCCGGTCCGCGGTGCCCTGGCAATGAGCCTGGCCTTGCACCGCGACGCCTCGCACGAGCAGGTGCCGCGGGCCCGTCTGGTGCTGCCACCGGGCAGCGCCGAAGAGGCCGCGCTGGTGGCCGACGCCGAGGTCTACCGGGCCCGGCACCTGCTCGATGTGGTGGCCCACTTCCTTCCCGAGGCTCAGCAGAATGCGGTGCAGGCCGGCGAGTCCGGCTGGGCCAGGTTGCAGGCCGCAGGCCAGGGCACCGAGCCGAGTTACCCCGACCTGGCCGACGTCAAGGGGCAGGCAGCGGCCCGACGGGCGCTGGAAATCGCGGCCGCGGGTGGGCACAGCCTGCTCATGGTGGGCCCACCCGGGTCGGGCAAGAGCATGCTGGCGCAACGCTTTGCCGGCCTGCTGCCTCCGATGGACACCACCGAAGCCCTGGAATCGGCGGCGGTGGCCTCGCTGGCCGGCCGCTTCGACATCGGCCGCTGGGGTCAGCGGCCCACCTGCGCGCCCCACCACAGCGCCAGCGCCGTGGCCCTCGTCGGCGGCGGCTCCCCGCCGCGGCCTGGCGAGATCTCGCTGGCCCACCACGGCGTGCTGTTCCTGGACGAGCTGCCCGAGTTTCCTCGCGCCGCCCTCGAAGCGCTGCGCGAACCGCTGGAGAGCGGCCACATCCGCATCTCGCGCGCGGCCGTGCAGAGCGAGTTCCCGGCCCGGTTCCAGCTGATCGCGGCCATGAACCCCTGCCCGTGCGGCTTCCTGGGCCATCCCACCCGCGCCTGCCGCGACACCCCGGACCAGGTGGCCCGGTACCAGGGCAAGCTCAGCGGTCCCCTGCTCGACCGCATCGACCTGCATGTGGAGGTGCCGGCGCTGGCACCCGAGGAACTCCTGGGTGGCCAGCCGGGCGAAGCCAGCGCGGCGGTGCGCGAGCGGGTCGTGGCGGCACGCCAGCGGGCGTGGCACCGGCAGGGCCAGGCCAACCAGGCCCTGGCCGGCCGGACCCTGGATACCCATGTGCACGCCGAGGCGGCCGCGCTGAAGTTCCTCAACAGCGCTGCCGCGCGGCTGGGGTGGAGCGCACGCAGCACGCACCGGGCCATGCGGGTGGCCCGCACCATCGCCGACCTGGCCGACAGCCGGACGGTCACGGTGGCCCATGTGGCCGAGGCGGTGCAGTACCGGCGCGTCCTTCGCCCGTGAGACCGGGCGCCGGCGGACGTCAGTTCAGCAGGTGCGGATCCGGGCTGCGCCTCTGCTCGATCTCGCGCAGGCGGACGCAGGCCGGGTCCCGGGCCAGGCTCGGGTCGCTGCACCAGCGCACCTGGCAGGCCGTCCGGGAGAAGAAGTTGCCGCTGTCGGCACACCGCTGCTCGACGGAGAGCGGGGGCGCCGCCACATCGGCAGGGGCAGGGGCGCGCTCGGGTGACGACCGCTGACCGGAGGTGGCCGCTTCGGACTGCGGTTGGGCAACCGGCACCGCCTCAGCCACCACCGTCGGGGCGCGCTCGGGTTCCGGGGGACGCTCCCGCTGTCGGGGCTGCGCGGGCGGCGGTTCCGCCCGCTCTTTCACCTGCCGCTCCCTGGCCAGCGCCTGACGGCGCTCGCGGTCCTCACGCGCCAGCCGCTCCAGCGAGGCCTGCAGACGCGCTTCGGCGGCCGCCGTGGCCTGCGCGAGGCCGTCGCCGGGCTCCACTGGGGCATCGGCAGACGGACCGGAAGGGGCCGGCAGCCCGGTCCCGGTGGTCGATGATGGCCCGGCCGGGGTGCCGGCTTCACCCTCGCCTCGCGACACCCAGACCCACATCAGGCCCAGCACAACGGCCAGCAGGCCCAGCGCCAGTGCCCGGCGCCCCGATGACCGGGAAGACCCGGGCAGCGCCCTGACCTCGCCCGGGGCAGACGCGGACCGGTGCTCGAGTGGGGCAGCGCACAGGCGACAGACCCGCACGCCGCCGTGGTTCTCCGCGCCGCAGGCCTGACAGACGATTCCCATGACTCCCCTCCTCCCTTCACATGCACGCCGACAGCCATGTGCTTGTAGCAGAGGAATGCGCCCGGGTGTCCGCCGGACAGGACCGGCGGCAGCCAGGCCGCGCCCGGTGGCCTGTCCTCAGAGATTGGGGCCGAGCCAGCGCCTGAGTTCGTCCACCGCCACGCCGCTGCGCGCGGCCAGGTCGGCCACCTGGTCTTCACCGATCTTGCCGACATTGAAGTAGGTGCTGTCCGGATGCGCCAGGTAGAAGCCGCTGACGCTGGCCGCCGGCGTCATGGCCAGGCTCTCGGTCAGGCCCATGCCGATCTCGTCGGCCTGCAGCAGCGCGAACAGGGCGCGCTTGACCGAGTGGTCCGGGCAGGCCGGGTAGCCCGGCGCCGGCCGGATGCCGCGGTACTGCTCCCTGATCAGTTGCTCATTGGTCAGCTGTTCATCCGCCGCATAGCCCCACAGGTCCTTGCGCACGCGCTCGTGCAGGCACTCGGCCATGGCCTCGGCCAGGCGGTCGGCCAGGGCCTTGAACAGGATGGCGCTGTAGTCGTCGTGCGCGGCCAGGAACTGCGCTTCCTTCTTCTCGGCGCCAATGCCGGCAGTGACAGCGAACACCCCGACGTAATCCGGTGTTCCGGGGGGCGCGACGAAGTCGGCGAGACACCGGCTGGGGCGCATCACCGGCTTTCCGTCCGGGCCGTCCACTTCCTGCTTTTCGGTCTGCTGGCGCAGGCCGTGCCAGGTCAGGACCGGCTGCTGGCGGGCCTCGTCGGCATACAGCGCGATGTCGTCCTGCTGAACGCGGTTGGCCGGGTACAGGCCGATGACCGCGTTGGCCGTCAGCCAGCGACCCTCGATGATTTTTTTCAGCATGGCCTGCGCATCGGCAAACACCTTGCGCGCCTGCTCGCCCACCACCTCGTCGTCGAGGATGGCGGGGTAGGGGCCGGCCAGGTCCCAGGTCTGGAAGAAGGGGCCCCAGTCGATGTATTTCGCGGCCTCGGCCAGGTCGAAATTCCTGAACACGCGGCGGCCGATGAACTTGGGCCTGGGCGGCGTGTAGCCGGCAAAGTCCACCGGCGTGGCGTTGGCGCGGGCCTTGTCCAGCGGCCACAGCGGCACCGCTTTCTTGCTGGCGTGCTGCCGGCGCACCTTTTCATAGTCGGCGCCGAGTTCGGCCAGGAACTGCTGGCGGCCGTCGCCGATCAGGCCCTGCGCCACGCTCACGCTGCGCGAGGCGTCGGGCACATAGACCACCGGACCCTCGTAATGCGGCGCGATCTTGACCGCCGTGTGAACCCGGCTGGTGGTGGCGCCGCCGATCAGCAGCGGAATCTGCCTCTCGCGGAAGTGCGGGTCCTTCTGCATCTCGGCCGCGACCACCTGCATCTCTTCCAGGCTGGGCGTGATCAGGCCCGAGAGGCCGACGATGTCGGCGCCCTCTTCCTTGGCCTTGGCCAGGATGTCCTGCCAGGGCACCATCACGCCCATGTTGACGACCTCGAAGTTGTTGCACTGCAGGACCACGGTGACGATGTTCTTGCCGATGTCGTGCACGTCGCCCTTGACGGTGGCGATCACGATCTTGCCCTTG
>SBFS01000175.1 GCA_006227825.1 Burkholderiales bacterium
ACCCAGGAGCTGCGCGGGCGCATCCGCGACCGGCTGGCACAGGCCGCGCGCTGCTTCGAGGCCAGCGCAGACGAGGCCGACCTGGCGGGCCAGGGCTTCGACCGCCTGCTGCTGGACCTGCGGGCCGAGCACGAACCCGCGCAGTGGACCGCCTGCGCCGCCCGCCTGCGGCTGGCCGCCGAGTGGATGGACGAGGCCGCGGTCTCCACCATACACGCCTGGTGCCAGCGCATGCTCAGCGAGCACGCGTTCGACAGCGGCAGCCTGTTCACCCAGAAGCTCGAAGCCGACCAGCGCGCCCTGATGGCCGAGGCGGTGCGCGACCACTGGCGTGCCCATTTCACGCCGCTGCCGCGCGAGGCGGCGGCCCGGGTGAACGACTGGTGGACCGACCCCGATGCGCTGCTCAAGGCGCTCGAGCGGCTGATGCCCTGGCGCGAGAGCCTGCCGGCCGGCCAGCCACCGGCGCAGGCCCTGCAGGCCGCCGACGAGGAAGCGGCGCGGATGCTGGGCGAGCTGCAGCGGCCCTGGGCCGGTCCGGCGGGCTGGGCGGTGGAACTCGCCGGTCTGCTCGACCAGGCGGTCGGTGCAGGGTGGTTGTCCATGCCGGCCCGCCGGACCTGGACCGAGGCGCTGCGGCGTTGGGCCGAACTGCCGGCAGACGACCCCGGGCTGGCGAAGGGGCCGGTCCTCACCGACCGCGCCTGGGAACGGCTGTCCCTGCCGGCCTTGACCCATGACCTGCAGGGGCGCGCTTCGGCCGGCTGGCTTGACCACCCCTGCTGGCAGGCCCTGTCCGACCTGCGCGAGGCGCTGGCCCGCCTGCCCGACGGCCGCTTCGGCATGCTGTGCCACGCCGCGCACGATGTGGCCGCGCGCTTCGAGACCGAGCAGCACAGGCGGGCCCAGATCGGCTTCGATGCGCTGCTCGTGCGCCTGGACGCGGCCTTGCAGGGGCCCGGTGGCGTGCGCCTGGCCGAGCGGTTGCGGCAACAGTTTCCGGTGGCGCTGATCGACGAGTTCCAGGACACCGATGCGCTGCAGTACCGCATCTTCGATGCCGTCTACCGGGTGCGGGAAAACGCCGAGGACACGGCGCTGGTGCTGATCGGCGACCCCAAGCAGGCCATCTACGGCTTTCGGGGCGCGGACATCCACACCTACCTGCGGGCCCGGCGCGACACTGCTGGCCGGCTGGAAACCCTGGGCATGAACTTCCGCTCCAGCCGGGCCATGGTCGAGGCGGTGAACCGGCTGTTTGCCCGCGCCGAAGCCCGCCCCGATGGCGCCTTTGGCTTCCGCCGGGCAGACGACAACCCGGTGCCCTTCATGCCGGTGACGGCACGCGGTCGGGCCGAGCGCTGGGTCGACCGCTCGGCCGGTGCCGGCCCGTCGCCGGCGCTGGTGTTCTGGACCCCCGATGTCGGGGCGGACGACAGGGCCGAGGACATCCGACGGCGCATGGCCCAGGCCTGTGCCGCCGAGGTGGTGCGGCTGCTGCGCGCCGGGCAGGCCGGCGAGGCCGGCTTCGCCGGTGAAGACGGTCGCTGGCGGCCGGTGACCCCGGGCGACCTGGCTGTGCTGGTGCATGAGCGCTCCGAGGCGGCCGCGGTGCGCCAGGCCTTGCGCGCACGCGGGGTGCGCAGCGTCTACCTGTCGGACCAGGAGTCGGTGTTCAGAAGCCCGGTGGCTGCGGACGTGCAGCGCTGGCTGCAGGCCTGTGCCGCACCCGATGACGACCGTTGCCTGCGGGCAGCCCTGGCCACCGGCACGCTCGGCCTGGCCTGGACCGAGCTGGACCGCCTGGGGCACGACGAGCTGGCCTGGGAAGCGCGGGTGATGCAGTTCCGCGACTACCACCACGTCTGGCAGGCGCAAGGCGTGCTGCCCATGCTGCGTCGCCTGCTGCACGATTTCGGGGTGCCGCGGCGCCTGCTGTCACTGGACGACGAGCGGGGCCTGACCGACCTGCTGCACCTGAGCGAGCTGCTGCAGCAGGCCAGCGTGGCGCTCGACGGCGAACATGCCCTGGTGCGCTGGCTCGCCGAGCAGCGCAGCGACCAGGCGCAGGCCAGCGGCCAGGACGTCCGGCGGCTGCGGCTGGAGAGCGAGGCCAGTCTGGTCACCGTGGTCACGGTGCACAAGTCCAAGGGGCTGGAGTATCCGCTGGTGTTCCTGCCCTTCGGCAACCGCGCCAGGCCGGTGACGGCCAAACCGGGCGAGGCGCTGCGCTGGCGGGACGCCGACGGCCGCTGGCGCGTCGAGGACAGGCCCTCGCCGGAGGCGGTGGCCGCCGCCGACCGCGAGCGTCTGTGCGAGGACCTGCGCAAGCTCTATGTGGCCCTGACGCGCGCCCGCCATGTCACCTGGGTGGGGCTGGTGCCGGACAAGGCGGCAGGCCGCAGCGCCCTGGGCCACCTGGCCGGCCTGCAGCCTGGCGACGATGTGCAAAGGCTCCCGGCCGCGCTGCAGACGCTGGTGGCCGGTGGCCCGCAGGGCGAGCCGGTCATGGCCCTGCAGCCGGCCCCGGCGGACACCGGGCTGTCCTTCAGCGACGACACGCCACCGGCCGCGCTGCGGCCTGCGCCGCCCCTGCGGCTCCAGCCGCACCCGCCGTGGTGGATCGCCAGCTATTCGGCCTTGCGCATCGACGATGCGGCACAGGCGCCGGTGGCGCCGGCCGCGCGCAGCGCGACCGAGGAGCGCTTCATCCAGGCCTGGCAGGAGAGCGCGCCGCAGGCCGGCCAGGCAGGCGGACCGGCCCAAGCCGGCATGTCGCTGCACGGCCTGGACCGCGGTGCCGGTCCGGGCACCTTTGTGCACCAGCTCCTGGAGTGGGCCGGCCGGCGCGGCTTTGCGCGCCTTGCCGGCGACCCTGCGGCCCAGCGCGACATGGCCGATTTCGTGGCCCGGCGCTGCAACCTGCGCGGCTGGAGCCACTGGACCGAGACCCTGCAGGACTGGCTGGGCCGCTGGGTTCGCACACCCCTGCCGCTGCAGTCGCTCGTGCCCGGCGCCACGGCGGTGGCTCCATCCGGCTGGCGCAGCTACCAGGTCGAGATGGAGTTCTGGCTTCCGGTCCGGGGCGTCGACGCGATGGCGGTCGACCGGGCGGTGCAGCAGCACCTGCTGCCCGGGCGCGAGCGGGCGCCGCTGGCACCCCGGCAACTGCAGGGCCTGTTCAAGGGCTACATCGACCTGGTGTTCGAACACGAAGGGCGGCATTACGTGCTGGACCACAAGTCCAACTGGCTGGGCCCCGACGACAGCCACTACCAGCCCGAGGCACTGGCTTCGGCGGTGCTGTCGCACCGGCTGGAACTGCAGTACGCCCTCTACACGCTGGCGCTGCACCGCCTGCTGCGCAGCCGCCTGCCCGGCTATGACTACGACCGCCACGTCGGCGGCGCGGTGGTGCTTTTCCTGCGGGGCCACGCGGCGCCAGGGCAGGGCGTGTTTGCCGACCGTCCGCCGCGCGCCCTGATCGAGCGGCTCGATGCCCTGTTCGCCGGCGCGGAGGCCGCCGCATGAGCGCGGCCTTCCTCGGCACCCGGCCTCATGCCGGCCTCGCCTGGCTCGACCACTGGGTCTCCATGGGCTGGCTGCGGCCGCTGGACCGTCAGTTCGCGGCCTTCCTGGCCAGCCAGGCACCCGGTGCAGACCCGCTGCTGCTGGCCGCGGCGGCCTGGACCAGCCACCAGCTCGGCCGCGGCCACGTCTGCCTGGATCTGCCGTCCACCCTGGCCGATCCGGAGCGCGCCCTCTCGCTGCCCGCCGCAGCCCGGCAGCCGGCGGCCGGTGTCGACACACCGACGCCCGTTTCCCTGCTGCAGGACCTGACGCTGGCGCGCTGGAAGGCAGCGTTGGCCGAACCCTCGCTCATGGGCGGCGGACCTGGCGACACCCCGCTGGTGCTCGACGGCGACCGGCTCTACCTGCGCCGCTTCTGGCAGTACGAGCAGGTGGTGCGCACCGACATCGATGCCCGCCTCGCATGGCCCGCCGACGCAGCGCGGCCCGAAGCCCGTCCCGCACTGCGCAAGGCGCTGCAGGTGCTGTTCCCCGAGGCACACGACCGGACTGGCACGCTCGACTGGCAGCAGGTGGCCTGCGCCCTGGCGGCGCGCAGCCACTTCGCCATCGTCACCGGGGGGCCCGGCACCGGCAAGACCACCACCGTGGTGCGCCTGCTGGCCCTGCTGCAGCACCTGGCGCTGCAGGCCAGCGACGGCCGCCGGCGCCTGCGCATACGCCTGGCCGCGCCCACCGGCAAGGCCGCCGCGCGCCTGAACGCCTCGATTGCCGGCGC